>JBIIHD010000351.1:0-2675 GCA_044236095.1 Crocinitomicaceae bacterium
TGGTCAGGTAGAGCAAAACATTGGAATCGATTCGAATTAGTTTCATTGGTTCTTGCTGGTTTAGCAACACCACTTGTATTCTCGGTTCACTCAATTGTATCATTTGACTTTGCCACATCAGTTATCCCAGGATGGCATACGACAATTTTCCCTCCATACTTCGTTGCTGGTGCGGTATTCTCAGGTTTTGCAATGGTACAAACTCTCCTTTTGATCATGAGAAAAGCGATGAATCTTGAGGCTTATATTCATACAAAGCATGTGGAGTACATGAATATTGTAATCATGGTTACTGGTTCAATCGTAGGTACAGCATATATCACGGAATTATTCATCTCTTGGTATTCTGGGGTTGAATATGAAGCTTATGCTTTCTTAAACAGAGCTACGGGACCATATTGGTGGGCTTATTGGTCGATGATGACTTGTAACGTGATTTCTCCTCAATTGATGTGGTTTAGAAAATTAAGAAGAAGTCTTCTTTTTACATTCATTATTTCAATTGTTGTGAACATAGGAATGTGGTTCGAGCGATATGTAATTATCGTTACTTCATTGCACCGTGATTATATTCCAGCTGCATGGAGTATGCATTATCCAAGTCACATTGATATAGGTGTATATATCGGAACGATTGGATTGTTCTTTGTGTTTTTCTTACTTTTTGCTCGCTACTTCCCAGTGTTGGCATTGAATGAAGTAAAAACGATACTGAAATCGTCTGGAGAGTCATACAAAAACACTCCTGACCACCATTAATAGAAGAATTTAAAGATTAAAAAAAGAGACATGTCAGATAAAGTAATGTATGCAATGTATGACGACGACGAAGTACTAAAAGATGGTGCTAAGAAGTTGGTTGCGAACGGCGTTAAGATCTCAGAAGTGTTTTCTCCTTTTCCAATTCACGGAATTGATCCTATTATAGGAGTGAAAAATACACGATTAGGTATCATGGCTTTCATTTATGGTATTACTGGTACTATGTTGGCTACATTGGGAATGCGCTATTTTATGGTAGTGGATTGGCCAATGAACATTGGTGGAAAACCAAACTTCACTTACCTGGACAATATGCTTGCATTTATTCCAATTACATTTGAGTTTACTGTTTTGTGTGCAGCCCATGGTATGGCTATTACTTATTTACTTCGTAATAAAACGTTACCAGGAATTCCAGCACAGAACCCTGATCCGAGAACTACTGATGACAAGTTTGTTATTGAAGTACGAGCATCTGAAAATAGTCAGTTTGGTGCTGATGAGCTTGAAAAGATGTTGAATGAAACGGGATTGATCGAATTAGATCAAAAGGATATTAAATAGTTTACCGAAAGTATATACTGTCGGATTTAAAACAGATCGAACAGATGAAAATTAAGTTTAAGGCACTAGCAAGTTTTGCAATTGTATCGGTTTCGGCACTGATTCTTGGGTCTTGTACGTCTAATGCAGATTCTCCTGGATTGGAGTATATGCCTGATATGTACCGTTCACCAGCAATAGAACCTTATGTAGATTATGGTGAAGTTAGAGGTAGAATCAATGAAGATTTGAAATTGCATCAATCAGCATTGACTCCACCAGCGGGTACTGTACCTTATTATGGTAAAGATTCAGAAACGGTGATGTTGATGTTGCCTTATTTCCGTAAAGCGAATTTGGCTTTTAGAGAAACGCATGGCCTTTACGGTGCAGATCTTACTACTGTAGATGAGTATGCAGCAGCTGCGTCAGATAAGAATCCATATGCGCTGACGGCGGAAAATTCTGAAGCAGTCTTCAAAAAAGGAAAAGAGTTGTATACTGCAATGTGTCAACATTGTCATGGTGAAAAAGGTGATGGTAATGGACCTATGGTTGTAAGTGGTGCTTATGCAGGTGTTCCAAATTATAAGGATAGATCTAACCTTGGCGATGGTCAGATGTTCTATTCTATTTACTATGGAAAAGGTGCGATGGGATCTCATTCGTCACAATTGAATAAAAAGGAAATTTGGACTTTAGTTCATTATGTACGCAGGTTTCAAAATTCGGAATACGGTAAATTTGACGCTTCTGGAATCATGACTGCAGTTGCAACAGCACTTCCAACTGATACTTTAAAGAAATAATAATCTTGAACAATTAAAAAGATGGAGTTTTCAATTTCAAATAATGCAAAGCGTTTAACCTTAATCCTTATTGGAGCAGGTACCTTGCTTACACTAGTTGGTTTGTTCACAACAATGGGTGATCACCATTTTAAAACCAGACTTCTTGCAAATGGTTTGATAAATGGTTTCTTCTTTTTTGCCCTTGGTTTAGGAGCACTGTTCTTTCTTGCATTACAGTATGCAACTGAAACAGGTTGGTATGCTTCCGTAAAGCGGGTGATTGAGGCGGTTGCAGGTTTTCTTCCATATGGAATGGGATTACTTGGACTTGTTCTACTTACCTTAACTTTTATGGATGGTGCACATATTTACTCATGGATGGATCCAGAAATGACGAATCCAAAGTCGCATCATTACGATGAGATTATTGCAGGGAAAGCTCCTTACTTAAATAAATTGTTCTTCTGGATTAGAACCTTGGCTTACTTTGGTGTATATTTTATCTTTTTGAGAGGTTTCAGAATGCGCTCTCTCGAAGAAGATAGAATTGGTGGTACTGAATTACACTTCAAGAATTAC
>JBIIHD010000352.1:0-2671 GCA_044236095.1 Crocinitomicaceae bacterium
GATTTTGAGTTAGGATTTCGGAATTCGTTTCATTCTTTTTGTTAGAGTTAGCTTCAGTTTGATTCGAGTTAATATTCTCGTTTTGAGCTTGTTTTTCTTCCTGATTTTGAGTTAGACTTTCGGAATTCGTTTCATTCTTTTTGTTAGAGTTAACGTCAGTTTGATTCGAGTTAATATTCTCGTTTTGAGCTTGTTTTTCTTCTTGATTTTGAGTTAGGATTTCGGAATTCGTTTCATTCTTTTTGTTAGAGTTAACGTCAGTTTGATTCGAGTTAATATTCTCGTTTTGAGCTTGTTTTTCTTCCTGATTTTGAGTTAGACTTTCAGAATTCGTTTCATTCTTTTTAATTGAATTTGATTCATTTTGATTCAAGTTAACATTCTCGTTTTTAACTAGCTCTTCTTGTTTATTTTGAGTAATACTTTTATCTCTAATTTCTTTTAAACCATTTAATTTAGATTGACTTTCTTGTAGTTTCTCTTCTAGGAAGCTTTCTTTAGAGACACTGGTGTTGGGGTTGTTTTTTAAATCTTTTATTAGTTCTGTAAGTTGAGCGGAATATTCCTCTTCTATATTTATTAGCTCATCAGTGCTATTATTTTCTATCCCCACAAGGTTATTAATTTTTTGTTTGTAGGATTGTGAAATTTCAATAAAACGATTTTCTTCGATAGTTAAATTTTCTTGTTCTATTTTAATTTGTTCATCGATTTTTGACAATTCAGATTCTTGAAAATCTTCAACATTAAAATACACTTTCTTCGCTTGATCATAACTAATCTCGTTTTCAGATTTTTCTTTCCTCACAAAAGCTAAAATATTGCGTTTTAGTTCTAGATCTTCCAAAATTATTATTAAATCGGCCAAATCTTGATTCAGACGTTTGGTTTGTTTTTGATTAGATAGAATTTTCTGTTCGACTTCTGATTTTTTACTTTCCAGTTCTATTCGCTCTTTCTTCGAGGCGGAAGTTATGGATAATTCAATTTCTTTTAATTCGTCCTGTAGTTTAATTTGTTCACTGGATAATGTGATAATTCTCTTTTCAATTCGAGCTTTCTCTAATTCATTGTCGAGTAAATTATTATAGACTATTTCGAAGGCTGAATTTGTACTTAAAGATTGAATTTCTTTACTTTTATTAAGGATTCTAGAATAAGCTTCCTCATTTTTATTTTCCTGAATTAGTTCTTCAATTTGATTACCCAACTCTTGAATTTCATTGAAGTTTCTCAAAATAAGATTGGATTCTAAATTTAATGAATAGAGAGAATCATTTAATTTTTGCATCCATTCAGTTTGTCTTTTTATCTCTTCTTGTTCCTCAGTAAGATTTTTAATGTAACCGAGCTTGTCCAATCGTTCAATTGTCGTTAAATCGGAAATTATAGATTTTATTGAATCGATTTCTAATTGAAGCTCATCATAATAATCACGATTATTTACAATGACCACATTTAAATTTTCCATTAATTGTTTATTCTCTTCCTGAGCTAATTCAACTTTAATAATCTTTTCAGAAACAGCATCTATAACTTCATTGGCTGAATAATCTTCCATTCCTAAAATACTGAGAGCTTCCTTTTCTATTTCACTAATGCTTTCTTTATTTGGTTGATTTTCAGGTACTTTAGACTCGTTTTCAGAAATTTTAACCACGTTTTGAGCAAGCGTCTCGTTGGTTTTAATGCCATTGTTAATTTCATTTATTTTAACAATTTCTGTGTTTTTTGAGTCTACATTGTAAGTGATTTCTTGATTAATTGGACTTATTGATTCAGGAATAGAAATTGTGGCTTGAAAATGATCTTTGCTGCCGATAAGATTTATTTTATAGTTGTAATTTCCCGGATTTAATTCCATGTTCACTTTGCCTTCATCGTCTGACAGAAATTTACCAACAAGTTCATTATTAGTTGAATCACGTACTTCAATTTCGAATAGCTTAATCGTTGAATTAATTTCATTTTTGAATTGGGAAATTATTTGTTGTTTTTTAACCGTGTTTTTATCTGCAAAGCTTACTCTGCCATGAAAAATCGCATATTGTCCGTCTAAACTTAATTCATCTCTTGTTATAAATGCTAAATGGCTACTGGAATTATGAAGAAATAAAATGTCATTGTAAGAAGATGAAATTCCAATTCCTAGATTTTCAGGTTTCCCAAAAGTTCCCTCGATAGTATCATACTTGGATCTAAATAAGTCATATCCACCTGAACTTTCATGACCTTTAGAAGAAAAATAGAGATACCCTTCGGTTTCATCAAAAATAGGATAATCTTCGTCAAAACCTGTATTCACAACATCCGAAAGTTTGACTATTTTTTTTGTATCGAAAGATCCGGATAATAAGAAGAGGTCTTTGTTCCCATTGTCTTTTTCACCGTAGCTCGAGAAAATTCGTAAGCTTGTGTTTTCAGTTCTGTATAACAAAGGGATGTGATTGTATTTTTTATCGATTTTTGTTTGTAAATCTTGACTTAAGTAAAACTGAACTGCAATACCTATTTTTTCCATTGGATATGATCGTCCAAATGAGGTTGGATCAGTTGATGCGATTTTTTGAAGATTAGATTCAGCAATTTTTGGTAATTTTTTCGCTGAATTGCAAAAATTGATAAATTCATCAACAGGCAGATTAAGTGTGTTTTTTAATTTTTTGGACTT
>JBIIHD010000353.1:0-2645 GCA_044236095.1 Crocinitomicaceae bacterium
TTGGGTGTAGAAGATGATTTGCGAATCAGAGGAGAAGTAAGGTCCTCCAGGATATTTTGCACTCCAATCGAGATTGAGCCAAAAATTATTGTCCTTGTCTTTTGTATAATGAATCACTAATCCTTTAGGATAATTACGACCATATCTTTTGTGAATAAGGTAGGAGGTTTGCTGCTTCATGTGGATGTCTCCTATAAATAATTCAGCATAAGCATGACTTGAAGTTTTGTTAAAACCATTGACGATTCTAGTTCTGCCACCTATTGCTTGAATTAAAGATGAAATCAATACTGTAAAGTCATCGCAATCACCTTGGAAATTAGTTTCAATGGAAAAAGACGCTTTTGAAATAAGTTCATTTGTTGTAGGGTCATTTACATATTGCCATTTATTGCTTATTTCATCAAAAATGGTGAAAACTTGTCTTAAATTATAACTACCTGCGTTTTTGCTCGCAAGATTTAGTGCAAATTTTCGTGTAATTGGGTTCGTGTAATCGCTAGATGATACATATGATTGAAGTCTGATTTCTAATTCACTGTTTGTATTGTAGGAAATTCGCTGCCCTATAATTCTTTTAACTCGAATGTCATCTGTATTTTTTGAAAAAAGATAAAAAGACCAAACAAATAAAATAACTGGAATTCCAAAGATTCCAAAATAATTCAAATATTTTCTTTGTTTACGATTCATTGTTCTCTACCCATCAAAAAACAATCCATTATTTCAATTAATTTTTTAATACAATCTCATTAATTTAAAATCACTGATTTTATATTTTCAGAACGAAATGCTGCTTGATTTGTTGTTTTCTTGGAATGACAATACCCATTCTAAAGATATCAATGCTCACATGAAATTCGTCTGATTTTATTAGCTCCTGCCAGGCATTGAACATCGAATTGCTCCAACGTATATCATCTAACACAAAAATTGTATCATTGTGAGTGAAAGACGCTAAAAGCGAAATATAGTTTTTTAATGCTTCACCGTCATGGTGTCCATCAATATATACAAGATCAAATTTTTCATTTTGAATAAGTTTTAAATAATTTTCAAACGTGTTACAAATCGAATCTATAGTTGTTTCGGCTAGTTCAAAATGTTTTCTGGCAATTTCCATTGTATTATTACATCCTTCAATTGTTGTAACATGCGCCATTGGATTTCCAAGTTTCAAGTGGATGGTTCCAATACCTAATGACGTTCCTAATTCGAGAATTCTAGTTGGTTTGTAATAATTAGAAATTCTATATAATAAATTGGCATATTTGCCTTTTGATGAACTAACTTTAAAAATGTCCTTTACTTTTCGTGACTTGAATAATTTTTTCGATCCCGAACCTTTATCGTTAACCAAGATTTTTTCATTGTTTTTCTGAATATTAGAATAAATTGATTTAAGTTTGACTAATAAATTTTCATCCAGTTTGATTTGAAGGCATTTATCGGAAAAATTATAAGCAAAAGGAGAATGAATTCCATGTCTTCCTTTGGCAACTAGGTAATATTTAATAAATTCGAAAGGTAAAAACACAAAACAAAAATAACGAATTAGGACTTACAATATCCATGAAGGAAAATTTACAAGAATCATTAGAATCGCAGAAATCAAAGTTATTACTTGGTAATCCGGAATTAAAACTGGTGAAACCTTGTCTTGTGAATGATGGAATAATTCAATTTCCAAATGAAAACTTTGAATTAGAAATGAATAGTTCCATCACTTGGTTTATTCCTGCTTCTGGATCAGGATCCCGCATGTTTCAATTCTTGTACGACTATTTGGAGGGTCAAAATAATGAAAGTCAATCAGTTAAAATATTTCTAGAAAAACTAGACCTCTTTGCATTTTATTCATGGATGAATCCTCAAATTAAACTTGATTTTGAGAGAAAGGTTATTGACAATAAAAAATTGATAGAATTATTACTTCACGAAGTTCCTTTTCGTCTAGGGAAAATTCCAAAAGGCATGGTTCCATTTCATGTTAAAAACAATGAGGTTCTAAATGCATTCCAGGAACAAGTAATTCAAGGATTAAAATTGAATTTTAATCAGGTTGAATTTCATTTTACCATTCAAAAAGAATTTGAAAAAGAAATAATAGAATCAATTGATTCATTTGACGATGCAAAGACAAGAAGGATTTATTTTACCGAGCAAGATAAAAGTTCAGATTCAATCGCATTTGATCAAAATTTTAATCCGATCATTTTACCAAATAAAAATTATTTAACAAGACCTTCAGGACATGGAGCCTTATTGAGCAATTTAAATAGTACCGAAACCGATTTCATTTTAATAAAAAATATTGATAATGTTCAACACGTTGATCATAGCGGTCAGACAATTTTAGTATGGAAAAAACTATTGTCTTTGACTCAGAAAATCAGAAGGCAATTACAAGTACTATGGGAAAATCCCAGTTCTATTGATTTAACCAGGTTAAATGATCATTATCAATTATTTTCAAAAGAGCGTATAAGTGATGATCTGGACGAAAACACCATTCGGGAGATGATTTGTAGGCCAATAAGAGTTTGTGGTATGGTTAAAAATATTGGTCAGCCTGGGGGAGGTCCTTTTTGGATTGAAAAGAATGGGCAATTGAGTAAGCAAATCATTGAAAAATCTCAGATATC
>JBIIHD010000354.1:0-2639 GCA_044236095.1 Crocinitomicaceae bacterium
TTTAGTAAAAGTTGAAATTGTGGCGTATAAGGCTTTTTAATTCCTAAGTAATTGATGGACAACGACTTGAATTTACCCAGCCAGCTTAAATCTATTGACTTAACTGGAATAACATCTCCGAAAAGATTAGTTAAATTTGAAAGCGGGATGACCGTTGAAGCGTGAAAACCTTCTGGTTTTAATGAATAGTTTGAATTTGAGGAGAACCAAGTTGGATTTTTAAATTTCCCATTGAAAATGCATTCATTCTTATTTATTTCAATATTACCACTCAAATTCAAATAATCTGTCTGAAATGTAATCAACTCATTAGATTGAACTAGTTTCTTCCATTTTGTTGAATTTGATTTTTTTACCTCGTCCTTTACTTTATTAAAAGTTTGATCCGAACATTTAGAGACAATAAAAGCCTTACTCTGATGAGTAAAAACAAATTTGGACCAATCAACATCTTTAGGCAGTGAATTCAAAAAACTTTTTTCATTTTTCAATGATAAAACAGAGACAAAAACTGATTTGTTTTCGGTTTCCTTTGAAAAAAAATAAAGCGGATATGAAAAATCAATTGAATTAAACTGTGACCAGGTTTTAAGGTTTAATGTATCCTTTTTTGAAATAGAAACATCTGGTTTATAGCCAGTTTGAATCCATTCTCGAAGCAAATCTTTACCTAAGTCTTTGGCATCAACACGAACAACGAAATAAGAATCCCCGGGAATAAAACTCAAATCATCGTAATCATTTTTGAGTTGAAATACGGATAAAAGACTGATAACAAAATAGGACGTTATTCCGATAAAAAGCGGAAGAATAAAAAATGAAATGAATTTATTCATCTAAAGCTCCAAATTAGGAAAAATCTTAGAGTTACCGATCGCAATTTTCATCCCTGAAATTAATAAATTCTTCAAATTTTTCGAGATCTTGAATCAACTCAGGTAAAGCAGCAATAGCTCTTTTTTGCAGATCACATGCATCTGAAGTTCCTTTTGCTTTGTAATATTTCATCATTTCAGTTATTCCCGCAGCAAAAAATAATTGATCCACAGGAGTAAAAGAAATAGAGTCTTTAAAATCGGTGTATTTTTTTAAGTCAGCTTCAGCATCTTTTAATAGATTTTTCGCATTTGCGTCTTTTAAATTAAATAAACAAGCAACCTGCAAATGTTTGATGCAAACTGGATTCTTTGTGATTTTTAAATACTTGTTCAGTGTTGAATTTAATTTACCATAATCTTTTGTCTTAGTTTTTCCAACTTGAACAGCTGTATCATTAGACAATACAACTAAAACAATTTCATCGTAAAATTTATATTGCATTTCGTAGATAAAATCTGCAAATTTTGAATTCGGGTCCTCTAAAAATCCATTATTATCATATTTGAGGGCTTTTGACAAAGCACTTATGGCATCATTAAATGCATTTTTATACGGTTCATACTTGGATTTTGTAAAATCATCAATTTCACCATACACTTTATTTAACCCACGAGATAACCAGATATACGCAAAAGGATCTTTAGCATATTTTTCATTTTCTACCATTTTTGAAGCCTTTTTAACCAGCTTAATATAGCCATCTACATTACCTTCAGCATATAATTGATTTAGCTCGTTGTACTCAGCAGTTTCAGTTACTAGTAAATAACCTTTTTTATCACACTTCAAAGTAATTTTGACTTTCTCAGGTGCTTTTTTACCCTTCATAAGTGAATCAATTTCTGTTTTTCCCGATAATGAAATATTAGTAGGACCCATTTTTTTAAAAACAATTTCAATTTCATCTTGGGTTAAAGCCTCTGTTTCCGATTGAACTTTATTTGCAAATTTCCAATCCTTTCCCATTTCACCTGCAATTTTCCATTTTAGGCCCTCTACCTTTCCAGTAATAATTGCCTTTAGCTTAACAGTCGATCCGACCTCTACCAATCTCGGACTTATCTCATTTGAATTATCAGAATTTGGAACAACTTCAAATTTGACACTTGCTCTTTGTGCAAAGGAAAAACCAAAGGATAGTGTAATGATAAAAAAGGATAAAATTTTCATAATAGTAATTTTTAGACTCGACTTTTCAATAATAATGCCGAATTTAATTAAAATTGTATTAATTCAAGATAATTCGAAGAGAAATTATACAAAAAGCACTGACTCTTATACTTTAAATTCTTGTCTTTGTAGGAGCGATCGACCTAAGGTCACTTCGTCAGCATATTGTAATTCAGAACCAACAGATACTCCTCTTGATAATGTTGTTACCAGAATATCAAATTCCGAGATTTTCTTGAATAAATAAAAATTTGTTGTATCACCTTCCATCGTTGGACTTAAAGCAAAAATAACTTCAATAATTCCTCCCGCTTCAACTCTTTTCACTAAAGATTCAATATTCAAATCTGATGGACCTATTCCATCCATCGGAGAAATAATGCCGCCCAAAACATGATATAATCCTTTGAAGCTATTTGTTGTTTCGATGGCCATAACATCTCGAATATCTTCAACAACACAAATAATACTATTATCTCTATTAGGATTTGAACAAATAAAACATTCCAAAGAATCTGATATATTATTGCAAATTTTACACTGTTTAGTATTTGATTTTAACTCATTGATTGAATTTGTGAATAATTCGA
>JBIIHD010000355.1:0-2636 GCA_044236095.1 Crocinitomicaceae bacterium
AGAATATAAATTATCATTAAAAACTGAAATATCTCCTGTTGATGCAACTCTTACTGGAGAAAGCGATGTAACCCCCTTACAATCTGTCTTATAAGCCAATTTTAAAAAAGCCAATCCAGTTAATCCGACTCCAACAGATGATGAATTTACGAATGGCTGATTAATTAAGTTTCCGCCAACCAATGATAATTGATTAGAAATAAGAGCCGCTAATGAATTTTGTTGTCCTTCAAAATAAAGAGCATCATTCATATATCCCGCGGTATGTCCTCCACCAATCATTACAAATCGGGTTGGATCCATTTCTCCTTTTGAATTTTCTGGTTTTTCGTATTTTGGCTTACAAGAAATGACAGAGAATAAAATTCCCGAAATGACCGCAACTAGTTTTAATAATCCATTCATCTTACCACTTATAAATTAAAGAGAAACCAGGAGCTATTGCTGTTGTTGAATACGTTCCATTTAAATTTGTTTCTGCATTTTTGGCAGTGCGTTTAATCTTCGTATAATAAACTGATGCATCAATCGAAAAACTTTTTGAAAATCGATAAGACAATCCACCTGTTACATAAGCTCTATTGGCATCCGGTGTTTCAGGTGTTACACTCGCATCAGGAACAGGAGTAAAACCAAATCCACCACCCATTCGTAAATCTAAGTTAGGTAGAACCAGATATTGTGCACCACCGCGAAAAGCAAAAATACTTTTATAGTTTCTTGGAGATTTGGTATCTAAAAGTGATGATGTATTTTGAGCATAATCAAAGGCTAAAGTGTCGTAAGCTTTCCAACCAACGTGGTTGATATCCAAAACTATTTTCCATTTTTCAGTTGGTTTATATGCCCATCCTAACGTTGTTACATTTGGTAAGGGAAGAGCTCCTGTGAATTTACCATCCGGAAAATTTGGATCTAGAGATGCTGGAACTGTAAATTCGGCATTGCCTTTTTTTAACTTCATGTTTATTTGAGAACGATAAGTAATTCCGACAGACAATTTTTTATTCAAATCATAGTGAATCCCGGCATTAAATCCAAAGCCCAATGCTTTACCCGCCAATTCAGCGTGTCCATAATTCCCTAAAGAATCTTGAACGGGAATATCTTTTTGTAAATTCACATTACCAGTTGAAACAATGAATCCAGCACCAATGCCAATTACATCCGCAATGCGATAGGATAGAGTCGACTGAATAAAAATTGCCTTAAGTTCCAATCTGGTTAATGCAAATCGACCTATCCAATTATCTTCCCATTGAACAGTTGATCCAAACGGAGTATAGGCTGCTATACCAAGTTTTAGCTTGTCGTATTCATGTGCTTGAAATAAGCCATAAGCTGAAAAAGGCGTTCCAACCGGGTTGTTCGTGCGATACCCGTCTCCAGTAGCTGAATCAACATACAAGACATTTGAAAAAATGGGTGTACTTGCCACATTGATCGAATTTTCATTTGAAAATGCTACCGACCCCGGATTATAAAATATACTCGCTCCATCTTGATATAAGGCAGTACCAGCACAACCCATACCTTGTTGTTTTTGCCCCTGAAAATTTACCTGAAATCCCTGTGCTTGAATTGATAACGGAACAAATAATAGTGAAAGAATAAAAGAGAAATAGTAAATTTGTTTCATCAGCGACATGGAATCTTTTCAAATATAAGAAAAATCAAATTAATGTTGTGATTTTATAAGATTGACTTAATAATTTATAACGCATGAAAATCATTTTGTTTGTCCTTATTTATCTTTTCACATCAACATTCCTTTATTCACAAGATAAACCAGCGTATTATCTTTACTCCTCGAATGGAAAAAAAACTAGTTTTAAAAAACTTTCAGAACTAGCTAAAAAATCTGATTGTATTTTATTTGGAGAATATCACGATAATCCCATATCACATTGGTTGCAATTTGAATTAACCCAAGAAATTGCTTCAAAAAATCTTATTCTCGGATTTGAAATGTTTGAATCTGATCAGCAAAACCTTCTTGATGCATATTTAACAGATAAAATAAATGACAAACAATTTAAAGATAGCTGTAGGTTATGGCCAAATTTTGAAACTGATTACAAACCTTTACTTGATTTGGCAAAAAGCAAGAATCTGTCATGTGTTGCTACCAATGTGAAAAGAGAATATGCTTCACTACTTTTTAAAAAAGGTAGATCAGCTCTTGACACATTACCCGAACAGTACAAAAAACAATTTGCGCCGCTAGATTTTAAAATTGATTCAACGCTTTCTCAATACCGAGAAGTTCGCATAATGGTAGGCCACGAAATGGTAGGAAATATGATGGAGTCACAAGCATTTAAGGATGCAACGATGGCAATGCACATTCTAAAATATTTGAATTTAAACTTCCAATTTATCCATTTTAATGGTGCATTTCATTCAGACTATTATCAGGGAATTCTTTGGTATATGCAACAAACAGATATTGGAAAGAAAAAGAAATTTCTGACTATTTCAACAGTCACTCAAAACAACATCTCGAAATTAGAAAAAGATAATTTAAATAAGGCAGATTTTATTATTTGCGTTCCAGAAACCATGACTAGAACCCATTAACGAAATGTCAAAGAAAATAATTGTTTGGGGAGTTGGATGGTTGGGACTGCCTGTAG
>JBIIHD010000356.1:0-2634 GCA_044236095.1 Crocinitomicaceae bacterium
ACCAGTCAATTCATTTCCTGATGTTTCAGCGGAACCAAGCGAACTCTCTAAATCCGAAAGATTAGTTCAAGAACTAGGAGAATATGATCCTAAAATGGATTTATCTGATTACACCTTACCGTCAATTGATCTTTTGAAAGATTACGGGGGCGGAGTTGTTAATATCAACAAAGAAGAACTGGAAACAAATAAAGATCGAATTGTTCAAACACTTGCTCATTATAAGATTGATATCGCTAAAATCAAAGCAACGGTTGGGCCAACGGTCACCTTATATGAAATTGTACCCGCTCCGGGTGTTCGTATCTCAAAAATCAAGAATCTTGAAGATGATATTGCATTAAGTTTAAGTGCATTGGGAATTCGAATTATTGCTCCTATTCCAGGAAAAGGAACGATTGGTATTGAGGTTCCAAATTCTAATCCAGAAATGGTGAGCATGCGTTCATTAATTGCATCTGAAAAGTTTCAGAATTTTGATGGTGAACTCCCTGTTGTTATGGGAAAAACTATCACCAATGAAACGTACGTTTTTGATTTGACTAAAATGCCACATCTATTGGTGGCAGGAGCTACAGGACAGGGGAAATCAGTTGGGCTAAACGCCATTCTAATATCTATTTTATACCGCAAACACCCTGCGCAAATCAAATTTGTATTAGTCGACCCTAAAAAAGTTGAACTTACATTATATAATAAAATTGAAAGACACTTTCTTGCTAAACTACCGGGCGAGGAGGAGGCTATTATTACTGATACATCGAAAGTTGTAAATACTTTAAATTCACTCTGTGTTGAGATGGATGATCGTTACGGTTTGCTAAAAGATGCTGGTGTTCGAACGATCAAAGAATACAATGAGAAATTTATCAAACGTAAATTAAACCCTGAAAACGGACATCGTTATTTACCATACATTGTTGTTTTAATTGATGAATTTGCGGATTTAATCATGACAGCCGGTAAAGAAGTGGAACATCCGATTGCTCGAATTGCACAGTTGGCAAGAGCCATAGGAATACACTTAATTGTTGCTACGCAAAGACCTTCTGTCAACGTAATTACAGGAATGATTAAGGCGAACTTCCCGGCAAGGATAGCATTCCGTGTTTTATCGAAAATTGATTCTAGGACAATTCTTGACGCCTCTGGAGCAGATCAATTAATTGGTAGAGGAGATATGCTCATTTCAACTGGATCGGATATGAAACGACTTCAATGTGGTTTTGTGGACACGGATGAAGTTGAAGAAATATGTGAGTTCATCGGTTCGCAAAGAGCGTACCCAGATGCATTATTACTACCCGAATATCATGGTGACGAAGATTCAGGAAATGGCGATTTTGACATGTCCGAAATTGATTCGATGTTTGTAGACTCAGCAAGAATTGTCGTTATTAGTCAGCAAGGTTCGGCTAGCTTACTTCAACGGAAATTAAAACTTGGTTATAACAGAGCCGGTAGAATTGTGGATCAGTTGGAAGGAATGGGAATTATTGGCTCTTTCCAAGGAAGTAAGGCACGAGAAGTTTTATTCTCAGATGTTGAATCACTCGATGAATATTTACGTACAAAAGGAATTCTTTAAGATTATTAACACAACTAATGTTTTTTCTATCAATAGTTTCATAGAAAGACTGTACCTTTGAGGTCCAATTTTTGAAACAGCGGAATGATAGATTTTGATTTATACGAGGCGAAGGAATTATACCCATTCCAGCAAAAAACAGTCGACTCCATACTCGAGGAGCTTCGAGAAAATGGCAAGGACTTTAATTTACTTTATCAATTGCCAACAGGCGGTGGTAAAACAGTGATCTTTTCTGAACTTACCCGAAGATATATCAACGACTGGAAAAAAAAGGTTCTGGTACTTACCCATCGGATTGAACTTTCAATTCAGACATCAAAACAATTAGATGCAAGAGGTGTATCCAGTAAAATCATCAATTCCGAAGTTAAGTCTCTTCCTGATCAAGCGGAATTTTCCTGCTTCATTGCAATGGTAGAAACCTTACACAATCGCTTAAATGAAAACAATCAATTTTTACAAGATATTGGTTTAGTCATCGTGGATGAGGCACATTACAACAGCTTTCGTAAATTATTTCAATTTTTTAAAGGCTGTAACATTCTAGGAGTTACTGCAACTCCATTAAGTAGTAACAAAACATTACCACTAAGAGATAATTACAACAAATTAGTTGTTGGAGAAAGTATTTCCGGACTAATTGAAAATGGTTACTTAGCTGATGGACAAACATATACGTATGATGTTAACTTGCATGGTCTAAAAATCGGAACCCACGGCGATTTTACAGTAAACAGTATGGATGTGGTTTATGGAAATCATTTTATGCAGGAAAAGTTGATTTTTGCTTATGAAGAAATCGCCAAAGGACAAAAAGTCTTGATCTTTAATGCCGGAATTGAAACCTCGCGCAAGGTTGAAGAATCTTTCAAAAAACTAAAGTATAATATCAAGCATCTGGATTCTACTTACAGCGATAAAGATAGAAAAGACATTGTGAAATGGTTCAAAGATACACCAGATGCCATTTTAACATCCGTTGGAATATTAACAACAGGATTTGATGAACCAACTGTTGAAACAATTATTCTAAATAGAGCTAC
>JBIIHD010000357.1:0-2623 GCA_044236095.1 Crocinitomicaceae bacterium
TTATATCCACATAAATGTAAGACACCATGAAGAATAACTCTATGAAGCTCCTGATGAAAATCTATTTCTAGTGTATGACTATTTTCAAGAACTCGATCAATCGATATCAATAGATCTCCAGAAATTAAGTTGTTTTCACTATAATCAAATGTTATAATATCTGTATAATAATCATGACTCAAAAAACGCTGATTGATATCCAACAGATAATCATCATTTACAAAGACATATGTAACATCCCCTAATTCCCTATTCTCTGATTCTATTAATTTAGAAATTGATAAAATAAAAAATTCCGAATTAAAACCCGGAATCTCTGTATTAACAAATTGAAAATCAATCATTTATTAAAATATAGACACACACAAGAACCAGATTCATGAAATTCAACACTATCAGAAAGACTTTTCATTAAATAAATACCTCTACCATTTTCTTTCAAAAGATTTTCAGGAGCCGTAGGATCGGGCAAATTCATGAAATCAAATCCCTTACCTTGATCTTTAACATTGAAACAAAACTCAGCTGGTTGATCGCCTACAGCAACATCTACGAACAAGTTAGTATTAAACTCATTACCATGTTGAATTGCGTTATTCACGGCTTCAGTAACGGCTATCAGAACGTTACCATATGCATCCTCCTGTACACCAAGATTTTCACATACTCTGTCAACTAAAATCTCTACGTCAGACAACGCAGTAAAATCTGATGGTATTTTCAGAGAATCAATTATTTTAAATCCTTCTTTCATAGATAAATCAACAAATTATTTTAAATTAAAATATTGATTTGCTTTATCTTTATAATATTTTCGATATAAAGGATCAGCAGAACGCAATATCTCAGTTTGTTTCAATTTTTCCTTGTTATACTCATCAAATCTAATTTTGTTACTTGAATAATTATCTTTTCCGCTTTTTGATTCTCTTTTTTCTTCAAAACCTCTATCTATCAATGCTTTTTCGCTTTCAAGTAAACGAGTCAATATATCTTTTTGTCGATTAATTAAATCACTATTAAATTTTCTGTTTATTATCTGCTTTTCCTGTTCTTCTAATTCCTTTATCAATGGATTCAATTGATTTCCTTCGCCTTTACCTTCTTTATTCAATTGTTTTTTTAGTTGTTCTAATCTTTGTCGAATTGCATTTTGTTCTGCAGCCATTTTTGCAACTTCCTTAGATCCCATTCCATTCATTCCCCCTTCTCCTTGCTTCTTTCCATCGTTACCATCCTTACCCTTATCTCCTGGCTTGGAGCCCCCTTCATTTTGACCTTTTTGCATTTGTTCTAATTGCTTTTTTAACATCTGCTTCATATCTTCCGATGACATATTTTGTCCGGATTTCGGTCTACCCTTTTTACCCGGATTATTACATTGTCCACTACCTTCCATCATACTTTGCATTTGTTGTTGCATAGATTGTAGGCTTTCATTTAGAAGTAAAGCTAAATTGTTATATGATGTCATTACAAGTTGTTGGTGCTTATTTAATTCTCTTTTTCTGTGTTCATCAATATCGTCAACGGCTAAATCATGATTTACATCTATTGCATTCAATTCTGTATCAATAAATGAGGCTATTTTGGGTTGTCTTTTCGCTAAAGCTAATAAACTATCTTTTATAATTTTTGTGTCGTCAATTATTCTTCTCTGTTCTCTTCCATATTTTTTGTAAGCAGGATCAGAGTCTCCTACTTTACTAAACTTATTCATTACCTCTTCTTGATTGAAACTTAAGGTGATCAAACTTTCTAAAATATTTCTCAATAAATCAATATCCTCTTGCTGTTGTTCTTTATTTGCCTCTTGTTGTTGTTTATCAAGTTGTTCGGCTAATTTCTTCATTTCATCCGCAGCAGATTTTTGTTTCTCACCAGCTTTTTTGTCTTTGCCATTATCTAGGTTATCTTTAGATTCTTTCATTTCTTCTGAAATTTTTTCTTCTGAAGTTTCAGTTTCTCCTAAATTCATTGGTTTATCCAATTTATCGTTCAACTCTTTAAGTTTGTCTAATTCTTTCTTTAAATCGTCAAATTTTTTATTTAATTCCTCTTGCTTTTTTGCACCCTCTTCACTGTTTAATTTATCATTTTCAATATCCTTTTTCAGGTCTTCCTGTTCCTTTGCCAATTCTTTAAGTTCTTTTTCAATATCATCTACTTTTTCATTTACTTGAAGACGTTTAAGCATTTCTAAACTTCTATCAAGTTGTTTTTTCATATCCTCGGCGGATTGATCAATTTTGTCAATTTCCTTCTTAATTTCTTCCTTATTGTTTTGTTCCATGAGTTTCATGAGATCTTCTAGAAGTTTTTTTAGTTCCTCATCCATGACCTCCTCCATCAATTTTTCAATCATTTCCTGTTTTTCCAACAACTCTTTATCCATTTCAGATAACTGATTTTTTTCTTCAATACTTTGATTCATTTCTTGCTTAAGTTGTTCTAATGACTCTTGTAAGTTTTGTTGTTCTTTTTTTAATTCTTCAACCTTATTCAATTTGTCCCAGTCAGTTGATTTTGAATTCATTATTTCTTTTTTCAGTTTTTCAACTTTATTTTGAAAATCCTGAGTTTTTTTAATAATGTCGTTCATTTCCTTTTGTAATTCTGCTTG
>JBIIHD010000358.1:0-2614 GCA_044236095.1 Crocinitomicaceae bacterium
ATTTCTAGGTCAGTAGATAATTTATCAGCCTTCCATTTTCCTAAGAAGTAAGTTGAATCCAAATTTGTTTCAAACCATTCAAGTCCAGTTACTTTAGGTGTCTTAAAATTATATTGCTTTTTGAGTTTTTCAACAAATGAATCCTGAGTTGTTTTTGCCCGTTCATCTTTATTTACTTTTGATTGAATTTCTTTTTTCAACTCATTAAAAGATCTCACCGGTTTCCATTCTATTCGTTTGATAATATGAAAACCATAGTCAGTTTGGATTGGTTCACTGTAATCACCATCGTTTTGTAAACTAAATGCTGCTTCTTCAAATGCAGGAATCATTCGTTGATTTGTTCCAGAACCAAATGCAGGTAATTCACCGGACTTTTGATTCGTTGAAGGATCATCGGAGTATAACTTAACTAATTCGTCCCATTTTTCTCCAGCCTTAAGCTTAGAATAAATTTCTCCTGCTTTTTTCTGTGCATTTTTCTTGTCATCTTCAGTAGCATTTTTACCTGTAGAGACAAGTAGATGAGCCACTTTGATTGTTCCTCTTGCAGGTCTTTTTCCGGTGGTCTTGAGAATATGATAACCATACCTCGTGCGGAATATATCTGAAAATTGTCCGATTGGTGTTTTGTATGCCCGATCCTCAAATTGATAAATCATTTGAAAGGCCGTAAAATATCCCAAATCACCTCCATTACTTGTTACTGAAGGATCTTCTGAACCATTTTTGGACTTAGCAACAGTACTGAAATCTTCGCCCTTTTCTAAACGTTTTTTAATCTCAATTATTTTATTCCATGCAACCAGTGTATCTTGTGGCTTGGCATTTTGGTCAACACGAATAAGAATATGTGATGCTCTAATTTCGTTCGTAGTTCTTTCGTAAGCTTCTCGCACTAAGGTTTCATTTTGTGCTGAATCAATTAAATAAGGGTTTGCTAATTGTTTTTTATACCCCTCTAATTCTTTTTTCAACTTAGAGATGGTGTCATATTTAAGAAGCTCAGCTTCAGCCACTTTTAGTTTAAATTTTTTGAATAATACGAGGTATTTATCAATGGAATCCTTGTGGAATTGTGGATTATTATTATTTTTTAAATAAATCTGGAGGAATTCACTTTTTGTAACTCCTTTACCATCGATTTCCATGACAATTGGATCTTTTGAATTTTGTGAGATTCCATTCAAACCAATCAAAATAAAACATAAAAATAAAAGACTGTTTTTCATAGGTTGTTCTTTAATTTATTTAATACTGTAATTTGGTGCTTCTCTTGTAATTGTAACGTGATGAGGATGAGATTCTTTTACTCCGGCAGAAGTTATTCTGACAAATTTAGAGCCTTTAAGTTTTGAAATATCAGAAGCTCCACAATATCCCATTCCCGCTCGTAAACCTCCAATTATTTGAAACATAACTTCTATTAAATTCCCTTTGTAAGGAACTCTTCCTGAAATGCCCTCGGGAACAAGTTTCTTAATATCATCCTCTGTATCTTGAAAATAGCGGTCTTTAGAACCTTTTTGCATAGCTTCAATGGATCCCATTCCACGGTATGATTTGAATTTCCTTCCCTCGTAAATGATTGTTTCACCAGGAGATTCCTCTACTCCCGCAAACATGGATCCCAGCATAACTGTATCTGCACCGGCTGCAATTGCTTTCACAATGTCACCTGTATATCGAATCCCACCATCTGCAATTACTGGAACACCAGTTCCCTCAATGGCTTTTGCTACTTCATTAACAGCAGTCAATTGAGGCACACCAACTCCTGCAATAATTCTCGTCGTACAAATAGATCCTGGTCCTATCCCAACTTTAACAGCATCAGCACCGGCCTCTACTAAATACTTTGCTGCCTCAGCCGTGGCAATGTTTCCAACAACTACCTCCAATTTTGGATAACTGTTTTTTACTTGTTTAAGTTGTTCAACAACACCTTTCGTATGTCCGTGGGCTGTATCTATAACAATTGCATCAACTCCAGCATTCACTAAGGCTTTTACTCGCTCCATGGTATCAAAGGTAACACCAACCGCAGCAGCTACTCTCAGTCTACCAAGTTTATCCTTACACGAATAAGGATGCTCTTTGACTTTGATGATATCTCGGTACGTAATTAATCCAATCAAACGATTTGACTTATCGACAACTGGAAGTTTTTCGATTTTATTTTCTTGTAATATTCCTTCTGCTGTGTGTAAATCAGTGCCATCAACTGTAGTTATGATGTTCTCGGATGTCATAATTTCCTTGACAGGTCTATCAAGATTTTTTTCGAAACGCAAATCTCTATTTGTGAGAATTCCTTTTAAAATTCTTTCATCATCAATAACCGGAATTCCTCCAATGCCGTATTCTTTCATTAAATCCAAGGCATCTTTAACCAAGGCATCCTCTAATAAAGTAATTGGATCGATGATCATTCCGCTTTCTGATCTTTTTACCTTCCTTACATGAGTTGCTTGCATTTCAATACTCATATTTTTGTGGATGACACCTATTCCTCCTTGTTGTGCAATAGCAATTGCCAATGTCGATTCGGTAACTGTATCCATTGCAGCAGAGATGATTGGAGTATTTACTTGAATATTTCGAGTGAAATTAC
>JBIIHD010000030.1:0-8541 GCA_044236095.1 Crocinitomicaceae bacterium
TAAAAAAAGTCAGATAAGTATTATGTGTCTCCAAACGATTTTCAGGAAAAAGTGAGGATTTGTTTTCATCGTATTTTTTTTGAAATTCATCCTTTATATCTCCGGTACCAACTCCAATTAATACATTTTCTTTAATTATTTCTATACCCGTCTTCCAATATTCAATTCTCTGCCGAATAGTACTCCCATTGGGATTATTTGCCTCATGAATCTGAAATCTAAGTTCATTTAGCTTTCCTACAAAGAGAGATTTTTCATGTATATCCGCTGTTCCCTTCTCAACTTCTTTAATATCATTTTCAGAAAGCTGCTGAAATCCTGAGGAATCAGCCGATAAATTTTTCGAATGCATGTAACGAATCAGAGTTGTCTCAATAGGTTGACCTTTTTTATCTTTTCCTCCAAAATCAAATCCGGATTTTATTTTCCAGCATTTAGATAATTCAGTTGTATTAACTTTCAAATCCTTTTTTTCATCGGGAATTTTAAAAACATAAAACAAAATTGTAGCGATTAAAATAAATACAAATCCAATTGAAAACAAACTCAAGACACGTAAATTCTTTTTTTTCAATTGAAAAAGTGCAAAAACCAATAATACAATAAAAGTGGAAATTAATCCCGAAAAAACTTGACTGAAAAAAGTATAGAAGATTAATAATAAAATAGAAATCCAGTAGATTTTTTTACCAGATAAAATTACGTTGTGCAGTGCAATGGCTATTCCAAATGCCACTAAAATCCCAAAACGAATATGCGAACCAAACAAAGACAATTCTCTTAAATCGATGTATGCTCGCTTTCCAAAGACTTGAAAAAACACTAATAAATTAATCGCTGAAATAATACAAATTGTAACTAATAATAAATTTAGCAACCTGTTTTTATACTTATGAATTAAGTCAGGTTTCGAAAAAACAATTAATGGAACTGTTATAAGAGACGTTTTCATTCTCAAATCATCCAATCCTTCCAGGTAATTACTTGTCCAAAGTAAACCAATGAGGTGAAAAAGAAACAAAACTGAAATCATCCAAAACCAAATCGATTGTCTAAGCTCAGAAATCAAACTCCTATATGAGCCTTCTAAAAGAAGATTTAGAAGACCTAAAAAAATTGCAATAGACATAAATGCTTTACTGCAAACTATACCAATCGTAAATAAAGCAAGAACCACTAAATGAATCAGTTCATGACTTTTGGGATGCAAAAAGCGATTTAACATTCGAAGATTTTATAAGAACAATTATTTCTTTAAAATCTTATCATATTCAGTAGAATTTTGAAGAATTTCAATTGCCTGAATAATGCTCTTATCCGAGGTAAAACCATTTACTATTTTACCATTTTCATAATAATAACGTGAGACAATTTCATTTTCAAGTAAATTTTTAATTTCAATTTTTGACTTTTCAAGATCTTTTTCTTTTGAAGCGCTAACTTTTTGAAGTAAAGCTTCATAATCTGATTTGATGTCATTGAAATAGCCTTCTTTTTCAGCAGTTTCTTTCAATTTTTTAACTTGTTCCTCCGATGAAGAAGCATAAGAGAAATCTTGATTTAGCACATATTGCTCAAATTCCTTGAACTGTTCGTTAGTCAGTTTAAATTTATCTGCCGTAGGAATTTCTTTATTTTTTTGTTGGTATTCCGTAGCATAATTAAAAATCAAAAATTTCTGAATCAACGTTCGAGTTAATTTACTCATTGTTTCTTCTCCTGTTTTAACATCTGGTTCAATTCCTCTACCATCTATTACCTCACGCCCATTGACGGTTTTAAATGTTTTAAGGAGGGAGTCTGCAATTTCAGAAGGTTTTTCTCCGTCTTTCTTATCGTAATATTCCAATCTTTGAACACAACGTCCGGAAGGGGTATAATACTTCGCAATGGTCAATTTCACTTTGGAGCCATACTTCAAATCGTAGGTTCGTTGTACTAAACCTTTACCAAAACTAGTTGAGCCCACTACGACAGCTCGATCTAAATCTTGAAGTGAACCAGAAACTATCTCTGAAGCAGATGCCGAACCACCGTCAATTAAAACAACCAATGGAATCTGTGTGTCAAGAGGTTCGTCTAAAGCTTTATAAACTTTATTTTCTTCTTGAATTCTTCCTTTTGTAGTTACAACCGTTTGATTTTTCGGGACAAACATATTCACAATTTTAACTGCCTCGAAAAGTAATCCGCCCCCGTTTCCGCGTAAATCTAAAATAAGTTGCTCCATTCCTTCGCTTTTCAATTTTTGAAAGGCCTTGCTCACATCTGCATGAGCTGTCTGAGTAAAAGAATTTAGTTTAATATAGCCAACTTTGTCTTTGATAATTCCTGAATAGGGAACGTCAGGCACTTTTATTTCGTCCCTTGTTAAACTTATTTTCTTTTTACCAACATTTGGTCTATCAATCTCTAAAGAGATAGTAGTTCCTTTAGGACCTTTCATAGCGGTTGAAACTTCTTCTGTTGTTTTTTTCAACATGGATTTCCCTTCAATGGAAAGGACTTTATCACCGGGCATCAAACCTACTTTTTGAGCAGGATTCCCTTCATAAACTTCAGAAATCACAACATAATCATCCATTTTCACTATTTGCGCACCGACCCCACCATACTGACCTGTTGTTAACAATCGATAATCTTCAATATTGGATTCATGATAATAAACAGTATATGGATCTAAGTCTTTGAGCATAGCATCAATTGCTGTTTTAGAAATCTTACCTGTTTCGGGATTATCGACATAATAAAGCTCAAGATTTTCAAAAATTTGATCCATAATTTCTAAATTCTTCAACACTTCAAATCCAGAAGATTGAGAGAATGATGTCGAGTTCAATGCAATCATGCAAAGAACAATGAAAGAGCGGCGCAGCTTGTTAAGATTCATGTTGGACTTGTATATTTTCCGTTAATTTAGTTAGTAGTTTGCAAATTTTGGTATTCATATCAGAAAAACTTAACTTTTCATTTGAAATGTAAACTAAGCAAATTGTTAATTGAATACTATTCAAAGTTAAGAACGATTCTAAAATAACTTTATTCTTTCGAACCGATTCTCTAATTAAACGTTTTACGTGATTTCTATCAACCGATAGCCTCATTTTTTTCTTGGGAACAGAAATCAAAATTTGAAAAGAGACGTTAGAATTATTTTTCTTTTGTAAAAAAATAAGTTGAAAGGGAAAAAGATGAAGTCTTTCACCCGTAGCAAAAACCTCATCTATAATTAGCTTACTACAGAGTTTATATTCTTTTCCAAAGTTTTCTTTCACCAAACAAAGTTACGCTCAATTGAGCCAATTGAAAAACTTTGTACAATATTTGCTGAAAAGAAAACGTGAATGGAACAATAAAAATAGTTTTGCCTTTAATTTTTGGGCTTTTATTTGCCGCATGCTCTAGTTCTGAATTGAACGAACAACCTGTGTACAAAAAAAAAGATTCCATTGTTACTGATACTATTAATGAGGCCTTTTTAAAAGACTCCTCCTTATTTTTAACTGTTTCCATTGGGAATCAAACTTGGATGAAATCAGACTTAAGATTAACTGAATTTTTAAATGGCGACCCAATTTCTGAAGCTAAATCAAATGATGATTGGATAAAATATGCTCGGCTTAAAAAACCTTGCTACCGAAAATATGGAAATTCTATCTTCTATAATGGTTATGCAATCATGGATGAACGCGGATTAATTCCGGAAGATTTTAAAATTCCATCTGCCTCTGACTGGGATATTTTAATGAATGAATTGGGAGGAATTATCCCTATGTCAAAAAGTATTTCAACCTATAATTGGAGCGAAAAAAATCAAGGAGAGACAGTTGAATACGAAGGAAATAATTCCAGTGAATTTGCTGCATTACCAACAGGGTTTATTTACACAAGTGGATCAATTTCTTATGGCAATTGTTCCTTTTGGTGGGTAAATTCTTCTGGTCAATCACTTATTCCAACAAAATTATCTATCTTTAACATTGGATTCTGTGATTCAGAAGTATCTCGTGGGATGATGATAGATCCTGCATTTGGAGCAACATTGAGATGTATTAAAAAAAGTATATGAGAAACTATTTTATTTTGTTCTGTTTTCTTTTCGTGGGAGGACTTGGTTTTTTAAATGCTCAGAAAACTGTTAAAGTTCTCCATTCATTCAAAGGCGAGGGAACTATAGGTACTTCAAGCATTGTCATGCAATTAAACCTTCAATCCAATGGTGTACTCAAAGGATTTTACTCCACAAAATCAGTAAATTCTCCTACAACAAGCTTTCTACAAGGGAATAGCCCAATAGGGGAAAGTCAACAGTCTACCGTTTACATTTATGAAAATAATTTAGAGAAAGGTTATTTAGTCATTCCTTATGATATCGAAGAATTGGAAATTTTAATTGGAAAATGGTATTCACTTGACGGACTAAAATCAGAAGATTTGTATGTTAAACGAATTCGATAATCTAATTCGATTGAAGCGTTATTTTCTAATTCTCATTATTTCCCTTTCCAATTATTCAAATTGCCAAGATTATAAAAACATAAAACTGCTGGATCATTGGCAGTCCGATTCTCTAATCACAAATTCATCCAAGGTTCGTTATTCAGGCTGTTGGGGTTTTGTATATGAAGGATTAGAATATGGAGTTATTGGTTCTACGGAAGGACATCATATTTTTCAAATTACCGATGAAGACAAATTACAATTCGTTGACTTTATTCCTGGACGATACATCTCTAGTCAAGCCATTACTCGCGAGTACAAGACCTATCAAAACTATTTATATGCCTCAGGTGATGAGGGGGATGGGAGTTTACAGATAATTGATTTATCCCATTTACCTGATTCTGTAAGCCTAGTACGAGATCTTCAAGATGATATAATTGGTAAAATTCACACAATTTTTATCGACACTACTAACGCATTACTCTATGCGTGTTCAGTAACTCCCATTCTGAATGGTCAGGAAATGAGTCTAGTTCCACTCAAAGTTTTTTCATTACAAGATCCTTTAAATCCAATCGAACTATGGCAAGGGCCTGAGGATATTCCTGAAGTTCATGATGTTTTTGTCAGAAATAATTTAGCCATACTTAATTGTGGCTATAATGGTATTAGAATTTATGATTTCAGTAATCCAAGTCAACCAAATTACCTCAGTAATCTAACTTTTTATCAAGAACAAGGATATAATCATCAAGGATGGTTGTCTCCTGACAATGAAACCTATGTATTTGCTGATGAAACTGCAGGAACGAGGATTAAAAAAGCTAAACTAAATTCGAACCATGTTTTAACGATCCAAAGTTTATTTGGCACTGAAAATATACCTTACGACAAAACTGCTCATAATATTCAATGTACGAATGAGTTTGCGTTTGTAGCATATTACAACGATGGACTCCGAATTTTTGATCTACGGACTAGTCCACCGGTTGAGATTGCCTATTTTGATACTCATCTGGATAAAAATGGAAATACGTTTTCCATGTGGGGAGCTTGGGGAGTTTATGCATTATTGCCCAGTGAGCGTATTCTAGTTTCAGATAGAAATTCCGGATTTTATTTGTTCGAATTTGATCGAGAATTATTTGCTAAAAAACCACCGTCTGAAGATTTAATTATCTTTCCAAATCCTTGTTTAGCAGAATCTGAATGTACCATTTTTATTCCTATCACAGCAAAAAATACTCAGTTAAAAATATTTGACTTAAATGGAAAACTTATCTTTGAATCAAGTCCTCAGTTTACAAGTATTGTAACTATTGATAAAAAACTTAGTTCAGGAATGTATTGTGTTCAGGTTGAATATTTAAATTATCTGAATGAACTAGAAACGAATATAAAAAAATTAATCATTGAATAATATGAGAAAATTTGCCCTAACCAGTGCTCTTTTGCTTGCTTTAACAACATTATTTGGTCAAAAAAAATGTTACGAGGACAGTATAGACTTTGAAGGTTATATTGTGTCAGACTGCGGTAAAAAGAAAGGGGTTGTTAGTTTTGATGACAAATTAACTTTTGAACCGGGTTCAGACAAAATTGTTTGGAAAAATACCATGAAACCATTTAATGGCGAGTGTGAATCCTGTCATCAAATGAATGAAAAAACCTATTTCAGCATCACTAAAGTTGAAAATGGACAAATAAACGGTCCTTATTTCGTGAATCATCCTTCAGGTTGTATTCAAGAAAGAGGTTCAAAG
Organism: Crocinitomicaceae bacterium; assembly: GCA_044236095.1. Classification (GTDB taxonomy): domain Bacteria; phylum Bacteroidota; class Bacteroidia; order Flavobacteriales_D; family Crocinitomicaceae; genus UBA952. Next base: position 6,207 of record JBIIHD010000030.1, read on the forward strand.
GTAATGGGACAATTTGATGGAAAAATTGAATTCTTTTATGATACAACTAATGCCGTTAAGGAAATTTCTAACTACGTTCTTGGAAAATATGACGGAATTCAACTTTTTTTTAAGCCAAATGGGGACACTATCGCCATGGAAAATTATAAAGTAATTTCTAAAAAAGGAGCGATTGAATCAATTCTTGATGGTATGCAATTGGAATATTTTTCGAATGGAAAACTAAAATCACAAATAAATTATTCCCTTGGTCTAATGGATGGAGTATATAAAAAATATAATGAATCCGGAATTTTAATTGACAACCGCAACTTCAAAAATGGTAAAGAAACAGGAAAATGCCTTACCTATTTCGACAATGGAAAAATTATGTATGAAAAAAATTGGAAGGAAGGCATAAGAGAGGGGTATTTTATATATTACTATCCAAATGACTCAATTAAATCCAAAGGATTTTATAAAAAAGGCCTACCCGAAGGAACTTTTTTAGAATATTTTGAAAATCGACAAATGGAGTCCAAAATTGATTATGCTAAAGGGAAAATAATTAAGGAGCAATATTGGAATGAATACGGACAAGATATAACTGCGGAAAGAATAAAAGAGAACGAGGAACAAAATAAGAAGGACTCTACAAATACAACTAAACCTAAAAAATCAAAGGAGGATAAGTCCAATTCGACGCAAGAAAATAAATTGAAAAAAGAAAAAAAACAAAAAGATTCTAAGAAAAATAAAAATAAAACTGAACCAGGAAAGGTAGAAGAGGAAGAAGAATTATAATAAAAACTGTAATTTCGTTTTTCCAAACAATACGCATGAACAATCCTGAGATATCAATTGTAATCCCCTGCTACAATGAAGAAGGAAATGTTAACGTGTTATATGACAAGTTAAAGGTCATTCTTCAAGAGTGCCAAATTTCAAACTTTGAAATTCTATACATTAACGATGGAAGCAACGATAATTCGTTGGTGAAATTGAAAGAATTAGCAGAAAAAGATTCATGTGTCAAGTATATTCATTTCAGTAGAAATTTTGGTCACCAAAATGCTTTGCGCGCTGGATTGGATCATGCTAGAGGGAATGCTGTAATTAGCATGGATGCCGACTTACAACATCCGCCAGAATTGATTCCAACAATGATCGAACTTTGGCAAACCGGTCATAAAGTCGTTTACACAATTCGAAAAGACACCAAGGATTTGTCTTTTTTTAAGAAATTAACTTCAAAAATGTTTTACAGACTAGTTAATTATCTTTCCGAGACAAAACTTGAGGAGGGTACAGCTGATTTTCGGTTATTGGATCGAATGGTAGTTGAATCTCTTAGATCTTTTAAAGAAACCAATCTGTTTTACCGCGGAATTATTCCTGGGCTTGGTTTCAAACAAATTGGTATTGATTACACTCCCAATGAACGATTTTCGGGGAAAACAAAATACACATTTTCAAAAATGGTGCGCTTTGCACTAACTGGAATTACCTCATCTAGCGCCAAACCACTGTATTTTTCGATCTATTTAGGATCTTTTTTAGCACTTTGTTCGTTTATCTATGGGATTTATGCCATTTATATTTCCGTTTTTACAGAAAAAGCAATCACCGGCTGGACATCAATTATTGCTTCAATACTTTTTATTGGTGGAATACAATTAATTATGCTAGGAATCGTTGGTGTTTATTTAGGGAAATTGTTTTCAGAAAATAAAAATCGCCCTCATTATATTATCGAGGAAAAAAATTGAAATGAAAAAAATTCAAATTTCAAATTATCCCTTATTAAGTATTTTCATCTTATTTGGACTATTGTATGCTTCCATATCGTTGGTCAATCATTTCAATTTTAGAACCTATGGTTGGGATTTGGGGATAAACAATAATGCTATTTTCGATTATGCTCATTTCAGGTGGAATGATTGTATGATCATGCAACCGTCATTTACAAATGTCCTTTCTGATCATTTTTCCCTCTACCCTATTCTCGTTTCGCCATTTTACTGGATTTCCGGAACATGGACCATGCTCATTTTTCAAATTTTAGCTATTCTTTTTGGTGGATTAGGCATTTATAAATATGTGCATAGACTTACGGAAAATGAAACGCTTTCACGTATTGCGCTCGTGCATTTTTTTACCATTTGGGGTGTCTTTTCTGCGTTAAGTTTTGATTACCATGACAATGTTGTAGCCGCGATGTTTGTACCTTGGTTTTTGTACTATTTTGAACAACAAAAATGGAAATGGAGCATTTTATTCTTTGCTTTGATCCTTATTGCAAAAGAAAATATGGCGCTTTGGGCAGCCTTCATTGGTTTTGGTCTAGCGTGGAAAT
>JBIIHD010000359.1:0-2604 GCA_044236095.1 Crocinitomicaceae bacterium
TAAAAGTTTAAATCCAGCTATAGTTTCCTTGGATAATTACTATTTGCCTATTGAAAAGCAAAAAAAGGATGAAAAAGGGAAAGTTAATTTTGATTTACCTACAGCCTTAGATCGTAAAAAAATTAGTGTTGATTTAACGCGAATTAAAAACGGGGAAAGCGTTGAATTGAAAGAATATCATTTTAATGCACCACCGGATTTAATAAGCTATATTACCATTAACCCCTCTGAAATTATCATTATTGAAGGTTTATTTATTCTTCATTACGAGGAAATAAGAGAATTATTAGACGTGATTATTTTTGTCAAACTTGATCCGGAAGTTCAATTGCAAAGAAGAATATTGAGGGATAAAGAGTCAAGAGGGTACTCAGTAGCTGATATTTTATACCAATGGGAAAATCATGTGCTTCCATGCTATGAGAACTATATTCAACCCTATCAGCAACACGCAAATTATTTTTTTAGAAATGATGATTTTATAGAGGAGGATTTTGAGCGAATAAAAATGGGGATTTATTCCAAATTAAAAGACAAATCCGTTAATCAAATTTCTAATTGAAACGGTTCACTCTAAAATATAAATTCTACCTATTCTCCGTTGCATGTTTTATTGCCTATTTAATTTCGTATTATTTTATTTTTAATAATGATCATCAGCAAGTTACTTCGCGATTAAATTCCAAAATAAAGGAAGTCGAACAAGAAATTGATCGCACAGCTCAGATCAAACTCAATGAGATTATTAAAAAAGGGTCCTTAAAAACGTGGCAAGAAAATCCCACAGAAAGTAAATATGCCATTCATATTTATAAAAACGATTCATTAATTCAATGGAATTCTAATTTATTGCCCATTGGTCGTTTTGCCGATATTCATTTCCCCAATGAAGGAATTAATCACCTACAAAATGGTTGGTATTTAACCAAAGTAAGAAGTAAAAATGGTTATACGGTGGCTGTATCCTTTTTAATAAAGAATGAATTTCCATATCAAAATGAGCATTTGATAAATGATTTTTCCAGTGAGCTAAAAATGCCTCTTGCAGCTCAAATCGTAGTTGATAAGGAGTCACCTCTTCGGATTTATGATACAAAGAAAAATTATCTTTTTAGTATTGTTCCCAATGAAAAACAAATTCCGATAAAAAACCAAACTTTCGGTTTGCTTATTGCCTTAATAGCGTCTTTATCTTTTTTTGTTTTTGCTTTCTACCAAAGTTTTAAAAAGAGTAAGATTGTTTATTCTTGGTTATTTCCCCTTGTTTTAGTGCTTTTGAGATACATTTCACTCAAATATTCAATGAGCTATTTTGATAATGACGCTGCTATTTTTAGTTCAAACTTTTTCTATTTAAATGAATTATTCCCTAATTTTTTCGAATACTTAATTAACGTTTTAATCATTACCTTTTTTATTGGATGTTTAAATCGATATATAAATCTTTTGACTAAAAATAATTTCATCAACAAATTCATACTTTTCGCACTTCTGATTTCAACTTTTTTCTTCTGGTTTTTCATTCTATATGTAAGTTCTAGTCTTGTCAGCAAATCCAATATCCATCTGCTAGCGGATCAATTTTTCGGATTGGATCTATTATCATATTTGGCTTTGGCTTCAATTGGACTTTTATTTTTTAATTACTATCAGATAGTGGCATCTTTAATTGAATCATTTGAAAGAATAAATTTCAAAAGAGGGCAATTAGCCAGAGTTTTATTTCTTGCTGGGGCAGGATTTTCTTTAGTTCTAATTTTTGAATCAAGTTATCACATCGTAGGAATTTTGATCCCTTTGATTTTAACTCTGTGGCTCATTTTTACACTTCGAAAAAAACCATTTTCGATTTCCAGTGAGTTAAACACTTTGTTTTTACTGACCTTGGCCTCTTTTTATATTTCGTTTAATTTAACCTGGACGAATGAAATTAAAATGAACGCTGAGCGCGAACAATTAGCCAAGGATTTAGCTTCTGAAAGACAACCGGAAACAGAGAAAGAGTATAAAAAATTAGTTGAGGTAATTGAAAACGATCCTTATATCAATCGGATTTCTCATGTAAAAGAAGGAGTTGATCAAAGCGATTTTGAATACTCTTTGGAACGCAAAGTTTTCACCGGTTATTGGGAAAGATATGAAATGAATTTTAATTTATTTGATTCGAATGGTCGCTCGATTATTACAAAAGACAATTTACAATTCAAAGATTTAAAACTTCTAATTAGAGATCATTGCGAACCGTCAAACATCGATAGTAATATATATTATGTAAGGGATTACACAAGTCAATTGAGTTATGTTATTCTCCAACCTTTTTATAATGATGATAGTTCAAAATGTTATTTATCTGCAACATTAAAGTCGAAGAAAATTCCCGAAGGAATCGGTTTTCCAAGATTGTTGATTTCTTCAAAAGCCAAAGTACTTGAGTCTCTGGAAAAATATTCAATTGCTAAATACCATAAACGAAAATTGGTTTCAAAATATGGTGATTATGGATACCCTTCAACGCCGTTCAATTTACCGGATAATAAAAGTCAAGGATATTTAGTCTATGGCGGATTCAATCATTATATTTTCAAGCAAACAGCAAATGATGCC
>JBIIHD010000360.1:0-2602 GCA_044236095.1 Crocinitomicaceae bacterium
ACAATTGTAAGGAATCACAAAAAAGAATAGCACTTCTTCCAATGGCAAATGTCTAAAATAAATTCCTTGAAGATATTGGGGAGTGAATCCCCAAATTTCGTTTGCTGTAAAATACTCATCCCAAATAATAAATGCAATTGCGACTGGTATTATTGCAAGGAAAAGAAACTTCCACTTTTTGAAATAGTGAACTTTTTGATCAAAGCTTAGAAAGAAGGGACCAGCAAAAGAGAGGATGATTATCCAAAAATAAAGACTCACGATTTAGTTTTGTTTGTTTTGAAAGGCTTTTTTCGCTTCACGATAAAATTTTGGCGGAACTAGTAACATTCCAAAGCACTCACCATGTTCTTTACCTTGGTGTTTGTGATGAACCTTGTGTGCTTTTCGAATAGCCGTAAAATATGGGCTTTCAATATTTCTCAACCATTTAAATCTTCTGTGAATGTAAACATCATGAATTAAGAAATAGGCAAACCCGTAGGCAGCTATTCCGAAACCGATCCAAACCGCCACGTACGCTTCATACATCATTCCTAGCATAATACATAACCATGAAGGTATAGCATAAATTAAGAAAAACACATCATTTCGTTCAAAGAAACCTGGCTCTTCCACGTGGTGATCTGCATGAAAATGCCACATAAAACCGTGCATAACAAATTTATGAGTCGCCCAGGCCATGAATTCCATGACAAAAAAAGTTGCGATTAAAACTAAAGGACCCCACCAAAACATCAGCTCAAATTTAAGATTAGAAAGAAAATCAATTGAATCATGAACAAAGATTTAAAAACTTTGTTCGACTCAAATTTAAAGAAAAAGAGTAAGATAAACTGAATAATTAAACTTACCACAAACCAACAAATGTAATTGTAGAGAGGAATTTCATTGTTTTCCCAAGACCAAAAATCAGATTTCATCGCCACGGGTTCCATAATAAAATCAAAAAAGACCATGAGAAATGAATTTAACACTATTCTAACCGATAATTTATCCGTTATTTTTTCAGTTAAACTAGCTGATGTTACCGCTAAAACACCCCAATTGACACCAATAATCAAAGGAACTTCCATTAATTTTAATCCAAGATTGGCTCCGTACCAATAGTTTCCAAATAAAGCACCCGTATGAACACCAATCAATTCAGAACCATAGCCAATTAGAAAGGCAATCAAACTAAAAACCAATAATCCAGTGATGTTTTTTCTATCAGAAAGAAGAATAACTATAAATCCTAAAAACAAATTGATGGCTGAAAGTGGTAGAACTAAATTCCTTGTTTGAGGAATTAGAATTCCAACAACTCCCACTAAATGAAGGATTACTAGAACCAAAATTAAATTTCTAGGTGAAGCTAATTTCATGTGTATCTAACAATCATTATTTAGACTAGTTCAAAATTTTCCAGCTTTCAAAACATTTTCAACCGTTTCTTGAAGCGAATAAAATACATGATTTGTAGTATTTCGAATTTTTGTGTTATCGTATCTGAGTGTTTTATAAGCCGAATTTATAGTGTCCGTGCTTAAAGGAGGGCGCCTGCCAACAACTCGATAAAAAGGAGATATTAGATATGATAATAAAGTAAGCCATTTTTTTGAAATAGGAATAGAGGGTTGTCTAACTTTACATTGTGAAGTAATTTCACTAAATAAATCTTGAAATGTTTGATTCGATCCTGTGCATAAAAATCGCTCATTGTAAAAAGCTCCTTCAACCAGTTTAACCAAACAAGAAGCAACATCTCGGGCATCAACGGTTGCATTTGCCCCAGTTGGATAAAATTTCATTCCTTTCGATGCATTTTTAAAAAGGGTAAGTGACGTTTCGTTCCAATTTCCTGGACCTAAAATGACGCATGGGTTGATGATAACTGCATTTAATCCTTCTTCAATTCCTCTCCAAACCTCTTTTTCGGCTAAATATTTACTAACAGAATAACCACTTGTTTCAGGAGTATTTTCCCATTTATCATTTTCGGTTACAAGTTGGTTTTCATGACCACCGACAGCAGCAGTTGAACTCACATATCCCAAATTATTTACTTTGAATTCAAGGCAGAGGTTAACAATATTTGCAGTTCCTTCGCGATTTATTTTTATACAATTTTTAAAGTCTTCAGAATAGAAAGATACAAATCCTGCAGAGTGATACACCGTATCAACTTTTTCAAAAGAAGACCTCATACGTTCAATATCAAGTATATCTGCTTCAAACCATTCAATTTTTTTCCAATTATCAAGGAAATTATCGCCTAAATAATATTGAAATAAACTTTTGACATGCTCAATCCGATTATCATATCGATAAATTGCACGAATGGAATTATTTGATTTAGATAACTCAATCAAAATATGACTACCCAATAATCCAGTTCCTCCTGTAACTAAAATCATATTATTGTAAAAGTAAGCAATCTAATCGAATCTAATAATCTTGAAAGGTTCAATCGTTGAAATGCAAGTAAATTCAAGTCATTACACATTTTACTTTCGGAAATTTGATTCATTTTTTCAGATTGTCTTGTTTTCTTTCATTAATGATACTTAAATCAAATTTTCTGTAATCAATCTTTTTTAGCGTTCTAAGAATTTTGTTT
>JBIIHD010000031.1:0-8485 GCA_044236095.1 Crocinitomicaceae bacterium
CAATTCTTGGGCTTTTAGCACCTTCAAAATCTGTGCTTCTGTAAACTTTGAATTTTTCATACTACTTTTTGCTGTTTTAAAGTTAAAACTCTATTTTTAACTTGTCGCAAAAAATCAGCCCTTTACCTACTCATTATTTATTACTTGAAAATAGTTAAAATTAAATATCCGTAAGAAAAAAGTAGTTTCTAGTTAATAATTTTCAAGGATGTTTTATATGCATTAAATAGTTTTAGTTAAAGATTGTATCTTTGTATTGATGACAAATCAAAGGTTTGTTTCTGTTTTTAAAACAGATTTTTTTAAATCTCTCGCTGTTCTTTTATCCGGGACATTAATTGCGCAAGTAATTAGTTATGCGCTAGCTCCAATTATTTCACGTATATATTCACCTGCTGAAATGGGAGATTTTGGAATGTTTCAACGCTGGGTAGTATTGATCGCTACAATTGCGACCGCTAGATATGAATTTGCGCTACCACTTCCGAAAAAAGATCAGCACTCTTTTCTTTTGTACAAATTTACTGTAAGAATCGTTATTGTGACCTCTTTAATAACTCTATTGTGCTATACACTTTATGGTATAATTCAAGGAGAAATGGAACTTATATTAATGGTTTCACCTCTATTTGCCTTATCAGTTTTTTTTCTTGCCTTTATGAATCTAGGTTCAAATTGGGCAATACGGCACAAGCAGTTTAGAAATCTTTCGTTTTCAAAAATGGCAAATTCAATGTCACTCAATTTCTCAAGGGTAATTCTCGGTTGGTTTGGTTTTGGGAAATTTGGGTTGTGGCTCTCCTTTTTATTAAGTTTGTTTGTCGGAGCTTTATTTTTTGTAAAGAATTTTTTTCATTGGAATCGTAAAGTTGAAAAGAAAAAACAAACAAAACGCATGTTAGTACTTGCAGGAATTTATCGAGAATTTCCCGTTTCAAACTTGCCTCACGCCTTGTCTGATAATTTGCGGGATGTCCTTGTAGCCGTTATTCTTGTTGGGATATTTTCTGATGAATTATTTGGATCATTTGATCACTCTTTCCGTATATTAAGAATCCCCGTAATGGTAATTGGCGCAGTATTATATCAAGTTTTTTTTAGTAAAATTAGTAACCTTCAACGAGAAAATAAACCAATACTTAAAACAGTAATGCATCTATTTAAATTACTGTTTCTTGCTTCTATAATACCTTTCGCAATTTTACAATTTTACGGTGAAGAACTATTTATCTTCATTTTTGGAAAAAACTGGGCTTTATCTGGTTATTTATCTGAAATTATGACTCCTTGGTTATGGCTCAATTTTTTGGTTTCTCCGATTTCGGTTTTACCCCTTGTTTTAGGAAAACAAAGATCTTTTTTTTATATAGGTTTAAGTTCATCTTTACTTCAAATTGTATTGTTTCTTTTAATTCCTATTTTATTAAAAAATAATTCAGAAAGCATTTTTTGGACATTCACATCAGTATCAATTTCTCAAGTACTTATTTCCTGCTTTACGCTCTATTTTTTTTATTCAATAGCAAAAGAAAATGATAAAAAGTATGCCCTTGAATAAAAAATCACTTGTAATAGTTTGTGCTCAATTTTATCCGACAAATCATATTGCAGCACACAGAATCAATTCCTTGGTAAAATACTGGGATAAAGAAAAATATTTGATAACTGTTTATGCACACGGGGATGAAAAAAAAGAATTTGAATTAGAAGGAGTCAAAGTATTTGTATTACCGGGAAATTATTTTCTAGGATTAAAACAACAAAAACCGGGAATTTCAAAATGGAAACATAATTTGATTTCATTGAACAATGTATTAATGCGAAAATTTTCAAACCAAGATTATTTTGGTTGGACAAAAAGGGTCACAAATCTGGTTATACAAAATCATGATTCTATCACTGTACTATTTACTACTTTTTCCCCTGTGGATGCTCATTTAGTTGGATTTAACCTTAAAAAGAAATTCCCTAATGCATACTGGATCGCGGACATGCGTGATGAAATGAGCGCCAATCAAATGCTTAAAAAGTCGATTCAGCAATACTATGCTTCAGTAGAACAAAAGATTATTTCAAAAGTAGATTTAATTACAGCCATTAGTTCCCCAATTCTGTATGGTTTTAAAGGAGCCAAAGATTACTTAGAGGTTAGAAATGGGTTTGATCATTCATTTGAACCAACTAAAGAAAGAAATAACTTTTTTACATTTATATATGCTGGAACCTTTTATGGAAAAAGAAAACCGGATATTTTTTTGGGTGTTTTATTAAAACTTCACCGAGAAAATCTATTGCCAACGGACTGGAAATTGAAGTTTCTAGGTACTCATCGCAATTTCAATATTCCTGAAACTCTGTTGCCCTTCATTGAATTTTATCCATCAAGAACAAATGAAGAAGTAATTCAAGATCTTCTCATGTCAGATTGCTTGCTTCTCATACACCCGCCATCAAATGCAAAAGGAATTTTCACAGGAAAAGTATTTGATTACCTTTCGGTTCAACGCCCTATCTTGGCAATGGTAGATATTCAAGATGTTGCTGCTGAATTAATCCATGAATGTAACGCCGGATTTTCTATCGATTTTTACGACGAAATAGGAATTAAAGACGGAATATTAAAGTGTATTGATATTTGGAAAGGAAATAGGGATTTTTTATGTAATCAGGAGAAAATTCATTCCTTACATCGAAGATTTCAAGTTGAAAAATTAGTTACTTTCGTTGAGGAAAAATTAAATAATGGAGAAAACGCTACTATCTAAATACTATCCAAAATTGATCCCTGTGATGTTTTTGCTTTGGTGGATAAGTATGCCTTTTCAATCAAAACTATTCGGTATATCCATCGGTTTTCTTACTATTTATCCTAATTTAATAATAAGTCTATTTTTCGTTCCGTTTATTATTCAAACCTTTTCGGATACACCAAAACAATTAAAAGGGATATTATTTTTTCTGTTTTTTTGGATTATCTATGGAATTGTTCTTGCTAAAATTAACGGCTTTACAAAAGAAGAGATTTTTGATACCCGCGTTTTAATTCTTCAATTTTTATTCGCTATTGTTTTAATTGTTAATTATGTGAAATTGGGGATAAACGAATATTTAAAAATCACCATCATCGGGTTAAAAATCAGTTTGTTTATTTACTTCTCATTTGGTTTTTTTGAATTCTTAACCGGAATCCATTTTTCAGGTTCAAAAACTAATGAAATGCTCCTTTTACCGGTAAACAATAATTTTTACGCTCCCATGTTCATTTTTGACAATCAAAATACTTTTCTGACCTATTTGATTGCCAGTTTGCTTCTCTTGAATTTGCTCGATCGAAATTTTCGAGAAAATTTGTTTCTTCAACTTTTTTTATGGCTTTTTGTATATCTTTTTGCTGTTTATGCTGACTCCACCTTTGCCAAATGGATTGTTTATTTGAATGTGTTTACAACATTAATTAACCATGCCAAAATAAAGACAAAAATAATGGATTATTGGCCTTATGGTCTCGCACTTTTGTTTATGATAATTCTTTTTCTTTCGCAACCAAAATTTTTAGGTCCATTATTCGAAAACTCGAAAAATTATCGATTAAATCAATTAACAGTAGTTGAAAAAAGTAGTTCAGGAAAATTTGAGGTATACAATGTTAGAGACCGATATTCATCAGCTGATCAGAAAAAAATTATAAATGACTTAGATTCCATTCACAAAAACAACCCTGAAAAATCAGATAACCTAAGAAAATCTTTGATTCTACTTGGATTTGAGGTAATTAAAGAAAATCCGATTCTAGGTGCTGGACCTGCTGGTTATTCTACTTATGCAGAGAAAAATAAGGAAAGATTCAAATTAGGTTCTCAGAGATCAGCCCATTTTTTTCCTATTGAAATTATTAGCCAATACGGTATTTTTGCATGGATATATTTCTTAATAATTGCTTATGTTTGTTTTCATTTTTTTGCAAATTCCTTCAAAAATTCAAAAAAGATTTATTTTGAAATTGCTTTTTTTATTAGCTTCGGCTTTTTATGGTTAATGCCCTCCGGATATTTATTATTGGAAATTAACCGGTTGTTTTTACCATTACTCGCAATAGTTGTATATTCAAAGAATCAATCTCTAGAAAGTGTTTAAAACAAAAGTTTTACTTGTTGGATTACCTATTTTCGCCAAAAAACTGGGTCAAGATCTTCAAGAAATTGATGATAAACGCATTTATAAAGTGTATAACACGTATTATTCACAGTTGGATAAGCTTCTTTTTTTATTTGCTTTGCCCTTTTCAAGTATGGTTATTTCTTTAAACGGTGTTTCTGATAAGAGTGGAAGTTTGTCTTGGGTCTTAAAATTTCAAAAGAAACTAGTCATGCAATGGATGGGAACAGATGCTTTATTAGCTTTGGAACGGCAGGAAAAAAAGACAATTTATAGAACCTACTTGGATTATGCAACCCATTTTGTAGATTCGATCTGGCAACAAGAAGAAATTAAAAGTTTGGGACTTCCATACCACGTTGTTCCGTTCAAATATGGACGAGAGATAAAACCAATTGAAAAATATGCTATGATTTCAGTTTTAACCTATGTTGCAGAAAAAAGAAAAGTATTTTATGGATGGGAATTTGTTAAAAAAGCCGCTTTGAATTTTCCCGAAATTCAATTTAGGGTTGCGGGATTTAAACATGTAGATGAAGAAATTTCACCCAATATTCAGTTACTTGGCTGGCTAAATGATGAAGAAATGATTCATGAGTTGCAACAAAATCCAATTTTTTTGAGGATGAGTGAACATGATGGATTTTCTGTTACTGTTATTGAAGCATTATCCGTTGGGTCAGAGGTTATTTGGACTCACCCATCCGAGTGTGTCCGGTTGGCTAAGAATGAAATGGAAATGAATTTCCAACTAACTGATGCCATTGAATCCATTAAAAAAAGGGAATACACACCAAACATGCATAATATAGAATTTAGTAAAAACACCTATAGTAAAGAAATTCTATTGCGGAATTACTTGAAAAAAATTGAAGAAATTTCAACCAAATGAAAATTGCGTATTTTGGTGATTCAGGTAGTATTCATTTACAAAAATGGTGTATTCATTTTAGGGATTTAGGTCATGAAATTCATTTGATTAGTTTTAACAATCGACCTATTGAAGGAGTAATATTTCATTACATCAACGCCGGTGAGGTTAATGTTGCGGGAGGAAATTGGAAATTATTGTTTAAATTTCAAGAAGTAAAGCGAATTCTAAAGAAAATTCAACCTGACATTCTTCATGCACATTATGCAACAAGTTATGGAATAACAGCATCATTATGCCGTTTTTCACCACTTATTATTTCCTGTTGGGGGTCTGATATTCTAATTTCTCCCAAGAAAAATAAGATTATTGAACTCTTATTAAAATTTGCATTTAAAAAAGCGCAAATTGTTAGTGTTGTGGCTGATCACATGCTTCAACATTTAACCGATTTGGGTGTACCAAAGCAAAAACAAGTAGTCTTGGCGCACGGTATTAATACCAAGATTTTTAAAGAAATTCCGGAAATTAAAAAAATCGGAGCTTTTACATTTATTTGTACGCGACATCTTGAACCTGTATATAACCATGAATTTCTGATAAACGGTTTTGCGAAACATATATCGCAATTTCCTGATAGCAAATTACTTTTATTAAGTGATGGCAGCTTGAGAAACCAATTAACTGAGCAGTGCATTAACCTTGGAATTCAAGATGCTGTGCAGTTTATTGGTAAAGTTAGTCAACTCGCAATGGTTGAATACTTGAATAAATCTCATGTATTTCTTTCCTTATCATTAAGTGACGGAGATGTCGTTTCGGTTGTTGAAGCCATGTCTTGTGGATGTTGGTTAATTGGAAGTGATATCGCTGCAAATAACATTTGGATTGATGAAGGTCAAAATGGTTTTTTAGTGAATCTGTCAGATCTTAATTCATTTACTCAAAAAATGAATGAGAGCAGAGAACAATATGAAAAATTAATTCAATGCAGTAAAAGTATCAATGTAGTAAAAATTCAAAATAGAGGAGATTGGTTCAGGAATATGGAAAGAGCTCATAAATTATACATTGAATTGTCGAACAGAAAATGATTAATTATTAAATTTTAAAACAATTAATTAACAATAAATAAATGACAATAAGTAAAATAAATAATTTTCCAATATCATTTACACTTGCTGATGGCGGATTATCTTGGATTTTATTTTTTTCTATTGTCTATCAGAAACTGGCGCCAATTGGGTTCATGATAATGTTTATTTCATTATTCTTCCAACGTTATAAATCTTCAAAACATGATATTAAATCCTACTTTTTAAAAGGTCCTGCAATTTGGTTTATATTTTATTATTTATTGCTATTAATTGGAATGATTTGGTCTGAAAATATTCCATTTGGAATGCAAAAACTGGAGAATAAACTAACCTTTCTTCTTTTCCCTGTGTTATATTTTTTTTCAGCTCATAAATGGGGAAAATCTGAATGGAAAGAATTAATTATTTGGAGTCTATTTTTCGTACTCATAATATATGAATTAATGGCATTTTGGAGATTTTTTTCGATTCCAAATCAGCCATGGGGATATCAATTTATGGAATCTCGTTTTACATTATTTATGCATCGAAGTTATTTTGCCTGCTATCTTGTGATTGGAATAGTTTTATTGATAGAAAACTTATTAAATTATTTTTCAAAATGGAGATTTATGTTACTCCTTTTTTTCTCCATAGGAATATTTCAAACTGGATCCAAAGCAGGGATAGTTAGTCTTTTATTAATTGTACTTGTGTACATAATTAAATTTGCATATTCCAATACCTGGAAACATTTGTTACCTGTAATTTCTGTTTTCATCTTTTTAACAACCCTAATTCTTTTTACAAATAACCCAGTAAAATCAAGATTTACAACAACTTGGAGTGCACTAAATCATGTGAAGTTAAAAGAAAATTATTCCGTTGAAAGTAACACAGCTCGTATTTTGATGTGGAATACATCAATAAATGTTTGGAAAGATAATTTTCTTTTGGGAGTTGGAACAGGTGATTATGACGACGAACTTACTAACCTAAATATTAAATATAATAACCAGGGAGTTGCCAAGGAACGATTGAATTCGCATAATCAATTCTTAAACATAGCAGTTCAACTGGGGTTATTGGGACTTGTGGTGCTTCTCATGATATTCTATTCTTGCTATTACTCCTCGGAAAAGAAATTATGGCAGATACTGATTCTAGTAGTTTTCTTTATTAATCTATTGGTTGAATCATTTCTTGAAACTCAAGCAGGAATAGTTCTTTTTTGTACATTGTTACTCTTGTTTTTTTCAAGAAAAAACACGGGTGAATTATCAATATCTGAACAGTAAATGAGAATACTTTTTTTAACGCAATATTATCCTCCTGAAATTGGAGCTCCGCAAAACAGATTGCATGAATTAGCAGTTCGATTGCAAGCGAAAGGCGTTGATGTGGAGGTTCTTACAGCTCTTCCGAATTATCCGAAAATGGAAGTTCAAGAGGCTTATAAAAATGGTATGTTGCGTGAAGAAGTAATTGACTCAATACCAGTTCATCGTTCGTGGATTTACGTTTCAAAATCTAAAGGGATTATTTCTCGATTATTAAACTATTTCAGCTTTGTTTGGTCGTCCTATTGGCGAGGAAGGAAATTGGGAACCTTTGATTTTTTACTGGTTGAAAGTCCACCACTTTTCTTAGGATATTCAGCTATGCGTTTATCTAAAAAATTAAAAGCAAAGCTTATTTTTAATGTGAGTGATCTCTGGCCTGAAAGTGCTGAAAAATTGGGAATTGTAACAAATCAACGTTTATTGAAATTAGCGTATAACCTCGAAGCAAAATGTTATACTGAATCAACCTTGATAACCGGACAAACGCAAGGAATAGTTTCCGATATTAAAAATCGATTTCCTTCAAAAAATGTATATTGGTTACCAAATGGTGTTGATGTGAATTTCTACAACCCGGATCGAATAGAGGATACTGATTTTCGCCAACGAAATAACTTTAAATCAACTGATTTACTTCTCTTCTATGGTGGGATTCTTGGTCACGCACAAGGATTGGAAATCATTTTAAAAGCAGCTAAGTTATTGGAAAATTATCCTGCCATCCAATTTATTCTTCAAGGTTCGGGACCCGAAAAGGAAATGCTTTTGGAATTAAAAGTGGAGTTGAAGTTAACCAACGTTCATTTTTATGATCCTGTTAGTAAATCTGAAATGCCTGCTGTAGTAAAAGTAATTGATGTTGCTCTCGTTCCTTTGAAAAACTTACCGCTGTTTCAAGGAGCAATTCCATCAAAAGTATTCGAGGCCTTAGCCATGAAGAAGCCACTTCTACTAGGAGTAGATGGTGAAGCTCGGCAACATTTTATTGAAAATGCACAAGCTGGTTTGTTTTTTATGCCTGAAAATGAAGAAGATTTAGC
>JBIIHD010000032.1:0-8450 GCA_044236095.1 Crocinitomicaceae bacterium
ACTGGCATTTATCAAATAAAGGAGTTTTAGTTAAGACCGGTGAACTTGTTAAGCGTGGTCAGCTCATTGGTCTTTCAGGTAATACTGGCTATTCTTCATGGCCACACTTGCATTTCGACGTATATTATTATAATCAAGGAAGGCCATTAACAATTCCAACAAAATTTGAGACAGATAAAGGGATTCAAAATCTTAAAGTATACCGCAAATACAGAAAGCCGAAACACCCAATGAAAACGGAAGAAAATGTCATAATTCCCAAAAACATGACTAAAATTGAATATCATTTTCAAGATGCATCCGTTCCACCAGAATATCATAGAAGTTACAGTTGGATCCTTACAGATTCATCCATTCGTTATGTTTCAAATTCATATGGAACA
The DNA here is from genome assembly GCA_044236095.1 of Crocinitomicaceae bacterium. GTDB lineage: Bacteria > Bacteroidota > Bacteroidia > Flavobacteriales_D > Crocinitomicaceae > UBA952. The sequence continues at coordinate 384 of JBIIHD010000032.1, forward strand.
ATTCTAAAAGACACTACCCAACAAATTTCCATTGAAAAATGGGAACTTTGTAAAACTGCTTTTTTAAATTGCGGAATAAAAAATGTAAAAAAGAAGGGGATTGAACAAGGATGTACAGGTGGAACAAGCGTTAGTATTCATACATGGTTGAATGATATTGAAAATTTCTCCGGTACAATTTACAGATGCGGAGGAACCACTGGGGGTAATTTAGCAGGAGATACCGAAAAATTTCTAAGTAAAATAAAAGAAGGGATTCATCCAACTTTTTATTTGCACTAATTCATGTTAAAACAAGCTCGACCAATTACACTTATTTTGTAAAATACCTCTTAATTCTGAGATTAAAACACGTTGTTGCTCCATCGTATCTCGATCTCGTATGGTGACCATGTTGTCCTCTAAAGATTGATGATCAACTGTAATAGAGTAGGGGGTTCCAATCGCATCTTGACGGCGGTAACGTTTTCCAATAGAATCTTTTTCGTCGTATTGAACCATAAAATCCAACTGAAGCATGTTAATAATTTCTCGTGCTTTCTCTGGTAATCCATCCTTCTTAACTAATGGCATAACACAAGCTTTGTACGGAGCAAGTGCAGGTGGGATATTCAAAACAACACGCTCCGATCCATCTTCCAACATTTCATTTTTGTAGGATGCACTCAGTACAGCTAAGAACATCCGATCCAAACCAATTGAAGTCTCTATAACGTATGGAACATAACTTTGATTCAATTCAGGATCAAAATATTGGAGTTTTTTTCCTGAATGCAGTTCGTGCTGCTTCAAATCGAAATCGGTTCTTGAATGAATTCCTTCTAATTCTTTGAATCCCATAGGAAAATCAAATTCTATATCGCAAGCAGCATTCGCGTAATGTGCTAATTTAAGATGATCGTGGTAACGGTATCGTTGTTCGCCAAGGTTCAATGCTTTATGCCACTTCAAACGAAATTCTTTCCAGTAGTTGTACCATTTCATTTCTTCGCCCGGACGCACGAAAAACTGCATTTCCATTTGTTCAAACTCACGCATTCTAAATATAAACTGACGAGCAACTATCTCATTTCTAAATGCTTTTCCAATTTGAGCAATTCCGAAAGGTATTTTCATTCTTCCGGATTTTTGCACATTCAAAAAGTTTACAAAAATTCCTTGGGCTGTTTCTGGTCGTAAGTAAATGGTCGCTGCTTCTCCTGAAACAGAACCTAACTCTGTAGAAAACATCAAATTAAATTGACGAACCTCTGTCCAGTTTTTGGAGCCTGAAATTGGACATGTAATTTCTAAATCAACAATTAATTGATAAACAGCTTCCAAATCATTCGCTTCCAAGCTTTCCTTCATACGTTTTTCAACACTATCTATCTTTTCTTGACTGCGCAACACATTTGGATTTGTAGCACGAAATTGAACTTCATCGAAATCAGCACCGAAACGCTTGATTCCTTTTTCAACTTCCTTTTCAATTTTTTGACGTTGTTTTTCAACGTATTCTTCAATCAACACATCAGCCCGATAGCGTTTTTTCGAATCTTTGTTATCAATCAACGGATCATTAAAAGCATCCACGTGACCTGAAGCTTTCCAGGTTGTTGGGTGCATAAAAATCGCAGCGTCAATTCCAACAATGTTTTCATGCATTTGAACCATGGATTTCCACCAATAGGTTTTTATGTTGTTTTTCAACTCTGCACCAAGTTGACCATAGTCATAAGTCGCTGATAATCCATCATATATTTCAGATGAAGGAAAAACAAAACCGTATTCCTTTGCATGCGAAATAATATCCTTCAATTTATCTTCACGTTGTTCCATGTTGCAAAGATAGTTTTTCTCAGAAAATGATGAATTATCTTATTCTCAAATGCAATGATTAGTTCTCTAAGAATGAGTTCGCTTGTTTTTGTACCTCAAGTATGGCGAATACGCCGAATCGACTGATATTCTTTTACTGAACTGAAATTGAAATAGATTTGTTTGAGGTAACAGAAACGGAGGCAGCGCTGAAACTAGGTGCTGAAAATGTGCTTCGTGCGTTATTGGAAAAACCGTATTCTTCTGTTGGAATACCAAAAAAATTAGTGTCCATAACACCGTTACAATTTCTATCGTGAAAAACCGCCACGGCATAGTTGCCAGATGACAAATTGATAAAATTTAAGGAGGCTGAATTACCCGAAATTTTGACTACTTTTCCAAGATATTGTTTATTAATCACGGGAAAATCATCCGTTGCTCTGTAAAGACCAATATAAGCTTGACCTACGTTATCAGGAAATCCAGTTGCCGTTACGGAAAGTGAATACTTCTGACTGAAAATGGCAGAGGAGTTAAGAATTAAGAGGAGATTCAAGAATAATTTCATGTTTATTAAACAAGTCTAATTCAATAATGTTTGAAATAACTATTTTTGTTACCTTACGATTCTTAAATGATTTACATCGGAAAATTTATTCAACAAACCACAAATGCGATCTTACCCGTCAGGAGTAGAAGGAGGGAAATACCCATAAATCTTCAAAAAAAGGTGTTGTCAAAATTGGTGCGAAGAGCTTTGTTGACCGAAATTTCCTTCGAATACAATTTTGAAAAATTTTTTAAGCCATTGTCAGGAATTTCCATTTCAGAATTCCAATCCAGAATTCCAATTTCTTCATATAATGAATTTCACGATAAGTGGTTGAAAAGACAATTAGCTGGCGAACGCGATATTACTTGGCCCGGTAAAATTAAACATTTTGCTCTTTCATCAGGCACAACTGGTTCTCCAAGTAAACGAATTCCAGTTTCCAAGCAAATGATTCGTAGTTTTCAATTGTCGAGTATAGGTCAGTTTAATGTTTTATTCAGAGAAGATTTACCCGTTAGTTTTTATAAATGTCAGATTTTAACGATCGGGGGTTCTACTAAGTTGACAAAAGTTGATTCACATTTTGAAGGTGACCTAAGTGGAATATTACGAAAACATACTGCTTTTATTGCCAGAAACATGACACTTCCTGGCCAACATATTACTCAGCTTAAAGATTTTCACGAAAAATTATCTTTAATCGTCGAAGAGGCGCCAAATTGGGATGTCGGAATTTTGGCAGGTATTCCAACCTGGTGCGTAAAAGTCATGGAGGAAATTGTGGCGTATCATAAATTGGAAAGTATTCATGAAATCTGGCCTAATCTGAAGGTCTACGTTCACGGCGGTGTATACATGGACCCTTACCACAAAAGGTTGGAAAAGATAACGAAAAAACCGCTTATATTGCTCGATACGTATTTGGCAAGTGAGGGATATTTTGCCTATCAAGACAATCCGGATATCAAGGGTATGAAATTACTTTTAAATCGAGGTATTTTCTTCGAATTTATTCCGTTTACGAAAGAATTTTTTGATTCTAACGGCGATTTGATTAACAGCCACAAAGCTTTGACTATTGATGAAGTTGAGGAAAATAAAGACTATGCTTTGGTAATTACAACAAATTCAGGGCTTTGGAGATACATTTTAGGTGATTTGGTGAGGTTTGTAGATAAAAAGGAAATGCGCATTTTAATATCGGGTAGAATTAAGCAAACATTAAATTTGTGTGGTGAGCATTTAACCTTAGATAATTTGAATGAAGCAATTAAAGTCACATGCGAAGCCGTAAATCTTCCTCATTCGGATTATACCATTATTTCAAAACAAGAGGATCAATATCATCATTGGTTTATGGAAATTCAAGAAGGGATTGACAAAAATAAATTAATGGAATTGATCGATCGAAAATTATGTCAATTAAATGATGATTATTTCTACGTTCGTAAACATGCACTGAAGAATCCGGTTTTAACGTATGTGCCAAGTGGAACATTTTATGAATTCATGAAATCCTTGAATAAATTGGGATCTCAAAATAAAATGCCTAGAGTTTTGAATTCAGCTCAATCAGAGCAATGGTTAAGATTTATAAATTCTAGGACTTAGAATTCAAATAGGTTTCATATTTCTAATCGACTTTCCGATCTCCATGTCAAGTGGCGACGTAATTTTAATATTTTCTAGGTTGCCGTCCACAAGTTCAACTATATGTCCTAAGGCTTCTACAACGGAAGCATCATCCGTAAAATTATTAACGTAAGGCTGATCGTAAGCTCGTTTAATTAGTTCATTTTTGAAACATTGCGGTGTCTGTACAAGTTTATATTTCTCGCGATTTACATGCCGTGAATTCGTTCCAATAATTTCTCTTAAACTCTCTTGTATGCCAAGAACAGGGATGGCTGCATGATGTATTTTTGTTTTTTCAATTAAACAATTCAATGTGGCATGAGAAACAAAAGGCCTTACACCATCGTGAATGGCAATAATTTCTCCATTGGCCTCTAGAAGAGCATTTTGAATGGAATGAAATCGTTCTTTGCCCCCATTAATTATTTTATGTGGAATTTGGATTGAAGAATTTTGAATTAGCTCCTGCCAAAAGGCTATCCAATCTTCAGGTAATGTAATTATAAACTGAGCCGTTGGTTCAAATGCGTATAAATTTTCGAGTGTATGGATTAAAATAGGTTTTCCGTTGAGTTCTAGAAACTGTTTCGGAATTTCAGATCCCATTCTTTTTCCAATTCCGCCTGCAGTTATAATGAAAGTAATTGACATTTTGTATCTATTTCACTTATTGATTATTTGATATCTTGATTCACTCTCCGATCAACCCAAACTGTTGCAAATGATGTGTAAAATGCTTGGCGTGAAGGCGTTTCCATTCTTCATAGTTCAATTTTCCATAATAGGGATGTAATGTTGTATTTTGCTCATCCTCTGAAAAATATTCTTCAAATGCTATCCAATTTTCAGCAAGTTCGTCAAGGGCTAATTCCAAATTTTCCGAACGTAAAATCTCATCCTTCTTGGCGAAAGGCACTTCGATATTTTTTGCCATTGGCTTTTCGGATTGAAGAAATTCCTTCATGCGCGGAATTCGATCTTCCGAAATCTCAAGCGGAAAAATAATTTGTCCAGTAGCCATTTTCAATGAGTCAGAAAGATGTTCCACCATGCGTTGCGCAGACATATTTCCCCACTTGGCTTCCGTATCAGGTGTTAGTTTTTCAAACTTGATTAAAATTGATTCGAGAGTTGGGTCAATAAAATTCATGTGTTTTTTGTTTGCTCGAATTTACGATTTTCTCTCGTTGATTTTAAAAATTGAGTTAATTTTAAACGATGTTATTCAAAGAGGTCATTGGTCAAGAAGAATTAAAACTACATTTGATTCAGGAAGCACGTGCTGATAAAATCGCTCAGACCCAACTATTTTCGGGTCCAATGGGCTACGGAACTTTACCTCTAGCATTGGCATTTATTCAATATATTTTTTGTGAAAATCGTTCTGAATCAGATAGTTGTGGTCAATGTGGCAGTTGTAAAAAAGTAAAAGATCTGCAACATCCTGATTTGCATTTTTTCTTTCCTGTAGTTCAGTCTATTTCAAAAATCTCAGCAAAACTCCTTCCGGAATGGCGCGATCAAATTAAAGAAAACTCTTATTTTGATTTGTACGAATGGACCCAACGTATGGATGATCGAGAACGGAAACCCATCATCAGCGCTGAAGAGAGCCAAGAAATTATTCGAAAAACAGCTCTAAAGTCTTATGAAGGAGGTTACAAGATTTATGTCATTTGGATGGCTGAGGAAATGAATTCCATTTGTGCAAATAAATTGCTTAAAATTTTAGAGGAGCCCCCAGAAAAATCCTTATTTCTTCTATTGTGTGAATCTACTGATTCAATGCTTCCTACTATTCTCTCTCGGACTCAAATAGTCACAGTTCCAAGAATTAAAGAGCAATTACTTGCTGAATATATTGTAGAATCAACAATGATAGATTCCTCAACGGCAGAGAGTTTTGCCGCGTTTAGTGAGGGGAATTATTTGAAGGTTTTACAACAAATGAAGCAACAAGAAAACACTGATTTTCTGGAGTTGTTTAAAAATCTAATGAGAGCTGGTTATAAAAAAGATGTGAATGCCATGTTGGATTGGGCGGAAGAAACGGCTCAGCAAACAAAGGAAAAGCAAAAGTTGTTTGTACTGTATACTTTGCATTTAATCAGACAAAGCATTTTAATGAATTATACTTCAGGATCATTAAATCAATTATCTCGAAATGAAGAAGAATTCTTGAAAAATTTTGCTAAATTCATTCACGGTAAAAATATTCAAGCATTTATGAAAACGATGGATGATATTCACTATAATTTAGAGAGAAATGCCAATCCACGAATTGTATTTACTCATTTGACTTTTCAAGTGATGAGGTATATTCATGTGTAATACTTCAGAAAGAAAAAACAATTTTTAAATTTGTAAAAAAAACAACATGAATCAAAGGGTAGAAAAAGCATTAAATGATCAAATAGCGAAAGAAGCCTCTTCTTCTCAGTATTATTTAGCAATGGCCTCTTGGGCTGAAAACAATGGATTAAATGGTACTGCCAAATTCATGTATTTACATTCAGATGAGGAACGATTTCACATGTTGAAATTGATCAAGTTTGTGAATGAACGAGGAGGAACGGCCTTGATTCCTGCAATTAGTCAACCTCCAGTTGATTTTGATAATTTGGAAAGTGTATTCACTCTATTGCTGGAGCATGAAATAAAAGTAACTGAAAGCATTAATAATTTGGTTGATGTTTGTTTACAGGAAAAAGATTACACAACCCATAATTTTGTTCAATGGTATGTTTCTGAACAACTTGAGGAAGAAGCTTTAGCACGAACAGTTTTAGACAAATTAAAATTAATAGGAGGAGATAAAGGAGGGATGTATATGTTTGATCGAGATCTGGAAAACTCAGCCATTCAACCAAATAATCCAACTGGTCCTGCTGCATAATTGATCGAGTGAGATTAAAAAATATATTTGTATTTCTCTTTTTTGTTTGCTCCTTATCGGCTTTTGCGCAAGGTGAATATCGCTTTAGAAATTTTACTATCAATGATGGTTTATCTCAAAGTTTGGTCACCACAATTATTCAAGACAATAATTTTGGTATTTGGTTAGGTACTCAAGATGGATTAAATCGTTTTGATGGAAAATCGTTTGAGGTTTTTACGCCAGATGACCATGAAGGAATTTTAAGTCAATCTTTTAAGTGTTCTGCAAAATCAAAGGATGGTAGAATATGGTTTGGTACTTTAAATGGTTTGACTTTGTATGAACCAAATTCCGAGAAATTTAAGTCTTTTACACTCAACAAAAAACAGGCCCTACAAATTGAGTCTATTTATGTGGATTCTAAGGATAATTTATGGATAGCAACTATTGGCAATGGATTGTTGTATTTTGACACTAAAAAATTAACCTTTTCATCTTTCTCACATTTAATAGGGAATTCAAAAATTCATCTTGTTTATGGAATAAGCGAGGACGAACTTTTAGTAGATACAGATGACAATCAGCTCTTCCTTATCTCCATTAAAAGTAAAAAAGCAAGAAAACTGTCAATTCCTCAAAAAACAGATAAACCGGCAACTGTTCAGAGAATTATTCAGTACTCAAATGAAGTTTATTTACTTGCAACCAATCAAGGTCTTTATTCATTTCATATATCCAGAAAACTTGTTGAACCGTCATTTCAATTACTGGACAGTCAATTCGGATTTTTGAATATTACAGATGTGTGTCGATCGGGCGATAAAACGTTTATAGCTACATCAAATAATGGTTTGTTTTGTATAGATAAAGCTTGGAATATAACTCAATATTCGGAGGATCTTTTTCGCAAAGATGCTATTTTATTCAATGGTTTAAATACCCTATTTAAAGATAAAAGCGGAAGTATATGGATTGGAAGTGAGCGGGGTTTAAGTAGTTTTGATCCTAACAGCAAGGGATTTCTTGGAATTGGTCCATCAGACAATATCGCAAGAGGATTACCAAGTGCCAATGTTTGGAGTTTTGGTGAAAGTCCTGATGGATCATATGTTTTCATTGGATCTGATGATGGGTTATCTCGTTTAAATTTAAAAACAAGAAGGCTTGAACATTTTTCTCGTTCAGCACTAAATCCCGC
>JBIIHD010000361.1:0-2578 GCA_044236095.1 Crocinitomicaceae bacterium
AACACCAATGCTCCCCTCACTCGAAATTTTGGTGGTATAAATTCTTCGTTGGGTAGTGTATATGGGGGAAAAACGTTGACTTTTCGTACCTCTCTTTCTACAGGATACCGAGCACCACATTTGACTGAATTGTTGTCCAACGGATTTCACCATGGAGCATTACGCTATGAAATTGGAAATGTGAATTTGAAGCCTGAGTATGCGTCACAACTTGATGTCACAACAGAAATCACAAAAAACCACTTTGTATTAGTCATCAATCCTTTTGTTAATTACATTCGAAACTACATTTATTTGCAACCGATTGATTCTTTGGTTGAAAATATTCCTGTCTTTGAATACCGCCAGCTCTCTTCCGTTCTATTCTATGGCGGGGATATTGGAATTCATTACCATCCGCATTTTGCGCATAACCTCCATTTAGAAAGTTCGGTATCCTTAATTTATGTAACAACAAATAAAGATAGCAGTATTTCATTGATTCCTCAACCGCGTTTTCAAAATTCGATTCGATATACTTTTGATCTTGGTAAAAAATTGATTTTGAAAGAATTATTTGTTCAATACACGTACATGGGAGAACAAAACAATGTTGCATTTAATGAATTACCAAGTCAGGATTATCATCTTCTAGATGCTTCGATCTCCTTTGAATGGAAGAAAAATGGCAATCTCAAAATGAATATGGGTTGTAAAAATATTTTAAACATGAATTACATTGACCATCTTTCTCGTTTGAAGAATATTAGTATGCCGGGACCTGGACGGAATTTCTACATTGGAATTAATTATAATCTATCACAAAATCTAAAAAATAAATTAATATGAAAAAAGTAATTTTTCTTTCGTTTGTTATTGGTGTTTCAGTATTTTTTAACAGTTCATGTAACAAGAACAAATGCCACGAATGCCATTACGATGACGCGAGTGGAAACATGATTGAATTAGGAGAGAAATGTGGCGATGACATTGAGAATTTAGAGGCAAACGGTTACACAGATACCACAGGAACATACGAAGTGCACTGCCACGGGCATTAAATAAATTGTTACTTTTGTAACTTATTGCAGTGCGAATTTTAGTTACCATATTTTTGTCCTCTCTTATTCTCAGTAAGATAATTTATGGTGTTTTTTGGCAAATTACTTATCAATCGAATCTTCAAGAGATAATTGCTAAGGAGTGCGAAAATAGAAATCGCCCAGAAATGAAGTGCAATGGTAAATGTTATTTATCCAAGCAATTAAAAAAAATTGAGCTAGAAATAGATCAAAAAAAAGAAAAGAATAATCGTTCCTTAAAGGTTGTAAAGTCTATTGAGGGATCTGTTTATTTATTCTCGAATTTTAGTAAATTTTTTATTTTGAACAATGATGATGAGAAAGAAACTGTACAAATTTCTGATTATCAGTTAAGTTTCTCCTCTGGACATTTAAGTCAAGTATTTCACCCCCCATGTTAATTAAATTTTTTCTGAAATAGAATTGTTTAATTAATTAAAATCAATGAAAAAAATTTTTTTCGTGATCTTGTTCTTTAGCATCAAGATTACTTTCGCTTGCGATATTTGTGGTGGCGTGGGAGGTAATGCTACGATTGGAATGTTTGCATCAACTCAATTCCACATGTTCGGGATAAAATCGAATTTTCAGAGTTATCAAAGCAGAATGAATGGTATTATTCACTCCAAGGAATTTATTTTTAGGAATGAGTTAAACTTTCGTTTTCAAATGAATAAACACCTTCAAGTAATTTCTTCTCTTCCCTATCAATACAGTTTTCAAATTAGAGATTTAGGGCGAGATCAGAAATTTGGAATAGGTGATCCATTCCTATTAGTGAACGGAATTTTTTTGCATAAAAAGGATTCTTCTGGTTCAACCAGACATTTTTTATCTGGTTCAATTGGACTTAAATCACCTTTGGGTAAATTTTCATCACCTCAAAGTTCATTAATGAATATGTATCCGGGAACAGGATCTTGGGATGGACTGTTTTTGATTCAGTTTGTCAAAGGGTTCAAGCAACGATGGAGTAGTCAAAATGAAGTTAGTTTTGCTTTGAAAACGGCCAATAAATATGGTTATCGATACGGTGATGTTTTTCAAATATCTTCTAACATTCTGCATAATCACAAATTAGCTTGGAGAAGAATGATTGAGAGTGTGGGATTCATTTACACACATTTTGAACCTAGTACTTTGAATAATCAAACATTAAATGAATTTAATAATCAAGGTAATATTCTAATGCTTAAAAGTTCACTGCATCTTATAACTTTCAATTGGATTTTGGGTGTAAACGCGACGCTTCCAATCGCCCAAAAGATAAATAACGGAAGCGTCAAACAAACATTGGGTGCAGAAATTTCTTGTACCTATTTATTAACAACAAAAAATAAAAACAAATGAAACAAAAACAATTAATCATCTTTTTTGCACTAAGTTTACTAATATTTTCATGCAAAAAACACGAAGCAAGTACGGCAACCATTTCAATTATCGAACCTATTACAAATGATACAATTGCATTTGGTGATTCGCTTCATTACGAGGGGACGATAACTGGAAATGGAGAA
>JBIIHD010000362.1:0-2577 GCA_044236095.1 Crocinitomicaceae bacterium
CAAAAATATTCATTTTTTGTGTGTGGATGCCTCGTCTGTCGAAGTTGAAATTCCACAAGTTGATTTGTGTATCATCAGACAGGTTTTACAACACTTGAGTAATGAAAGCATTCTCAAAATTTTGGAAAACACCAAGCACATTCCAAATCTCTTGATAACGGAACATCTTCCGGTAAATCCGGGTGAAATAAACAGAGATAAAGTAACTAATGGTTACATTCGACTGCAAAATAAAATTCCTTCGGGAGTTTATCTTGATCAAGCGCCATTTTCAACGAAAATCAAAAAAGAACTTCTTAATTTACGTTTGGATGATAAGAATCATTCGGGTGAATTAATTGATGCTCAGTTGGTTACCTGTTGGATTGTTAATACTTGATTTATTTTTCTTTTAATGAATATTTTGTGTTTTCGAATACGACAACTCCCTCATGTAATAAAATCCGAACCAATTTAAGAATTACGTCATTGTTATATCCAAATTTTTGATCTATTTCAATTTGAGATCTTGATACACTTAAAAAGTCTAATATTTCTTCTCTTAATTGAGTTGTTTTTTGTCCTTCACGCAATACTTGCTGACAAACATCACATTTTCCGCACGTTGCTGCATCTTGACCAAAGTAATTCAAAAGTTGCTTTGATCGACAGATATCGTTTTTTAAATAATTAAGAGCAGATTGAAGTTTTTCTTCACTGAATTTTTTTCGTTGAGTATAAGCATTAGGACTGAGATTTAAATAATCATCTGGGAGCCTTTCGTGCAAATATGTAACTGTTGGTAAATCATTTTGCCATTGAATATTGGCAATCCCAAATTTTTCTAATTGTTTCAGTTGATTTTCTAATTCTGCCTTTGAAATGGAAAGATGCTTAATTATTCGTGCGCTTCGTAATTCAACAAACTCTTCAAATGAATTTGTGTGACTTCGGACAATATAACTAATTAAAGGGCGATATTTTTCATGTTTAATTTGATAATTGTACAGTTCTAAATTACTGACGTTCCATTGCAAACATGTATCTGAAAATGAATTTTCAGATAATTGTAAATCTCCATTTTTTTCTAAAATTTTAAGCGAATTATAGGTTTCTAAAATATCAAGTTTGAATGTCGAACTGAATTTTGAAAAATCAATAGGATAACTTTCATTTTCACCAGATCCAATGGCTACTTTTAGATAACTGCACAGAGCTCTGTATGTTCTTTTAATAGTTTCAACGGAAGGGAATTGCATCGAATTTCGCTGAATTAATTCCTCAACATCATTTTCATGATAAAATACAATTGTTCTTGAAGAATTACCATCACGTCCTGCTCGACCAGACTCTTGAAAATAAGCTTCTAAACTTGGTGGAAATTCAAAGTGAAGCACAAAACGAACGTCTGGTTTGTCTATCCCCATTCCAAAAGCATTTGTTGCGACCATCACGTAAAATTGATTATTCAACCATCCATTCAGCATTTTTTCGCGTTCCTCCCTTTCTAAGCCCCCATGATATATGCCACATGAAATATTATTTGCAATTAATGTCTTGGCGAAATCCTTGACACTTTTGCGGGTTTGGCAATAAACAATACCACTTTTTCGTGATTGTATCTTAATAAAATCAATAATTTTAACTATTTTGTTGTCAGCTTTATAAACCTCGTAACTTAAATTATTTCTTTCAAAAGATGATTCGTGTATTTTAGGTTTATTAAGTTTTAATTGTTCAACAATATCTTCTTTTACTTTCTTTGTTGCAGTAGCTGTTAATGCTATAATTGGAACCTTAGGTTGGAGATCTCTGAGTTTATTAATTGAACGAAAAGAAGGTCTGAAATCATGCCCCCATTGTGAAATACAATGAGCCTCGTCCACTACGAGTAATGAAACCTCCATTAGTTTAAAACGCTCTTGAAAAAGTGTAGATTGAATTCGTTCTGGCGATGTGTATAGAAAATCAAGACCTCCAAATCGGGCATTATCCAATAAAATATCAATTTCACGGTAGCTCATTCCGCTTGTAATAGCTTTTGCTCGAATCCCTTTTGAATTTAAATTATTTACTTGATCTTGCATTAGTGCAATTAAAGGTGAAATTACAATCGTTATTCCTTTTCTTGCAAGTCCAGGCACCTGAAAACAAATTGATTTTCCTCCACCAGTTGGTAAAAGTGCTAAAACATCACTTCCTGAAATTACATCATCAATGATTGCTTCTTGGGAAAGTCTAAAGGAATCAAATCCCCAAAATTGTTTTAATATTTCAATACTTTTTTTCAACCCTTATTCAGATGCAAAGATACTGAATCTAAATTGCTCTTTAAATTTTAAAGTTGATTATAAAAATGAAAAATAATTGATAATTCTCGAAACACAAATTCAGTCAGGTTGTTAAATTTGCATTATATTTACTCTTAATTAAAAATATGTTATGCCTGGTCTAAAATTTCGTGTCTTACTGGATTCAGAAAAAAACGATGAGATTTTTCGGGATATTTTAGTAAGTGACACAGATAATTTTGAATCATTTTTTCAAGCTATTGTTAAGTCATATAATTTTAGCGGAAAGGAAATGGCTAGTTTTTAT
>JBIIHD010000364.1:0-2575 GCA_044236095.1 Crocinitomicaceae bacterium
CCTTTTTCTTCCTTGCGAAATACTTAATTGGTATTCCAACGCAATTTTAAGCGAATCAAGATCAAGATTGTAGGAGTCGTTAATAATCAGTGAATTCTCTATTCCTTCGAAAGTTTCCAATCGTAGAGCCAATCGAGGTAAAGATTTAATTTTTTCGACATCTAGTCGGTAATGATGTTCAACAAAACCCATAGCTAGTATTGCAGATCGTCTACTTGCCTTATCTTGGAAGGGAAGAACTTCAATTTTCGCTTCCATGCTTTTTTCAGTAATGACCTCTAGGTTTTTATTCGGTGAATTATGTTCACTGTAATCTTCCAAACTATAAAGTCTTTTGACATTGGAAAACAATGCAAATTTCTCCGAAACATGTTGCGCGAGATTTTCGAAATTTTCTGAATGAGCCGAACCTATATTGGTGAGTATTCCAATTGTAGGTTGAATCATATCTGCTAAAGCATTCATCTCTCCGGGTTCTGATATTCCCGCTTCAATAAGTGTTAATTCGGTTTCTTCGTTTATCATGAGTAGGGATAACGCAACTCCCAATTGAGAATTATAACTTTTCGGGCTTCGCGTAACATGCACTTGACCTTTCACTAAATGATAAATCCATTCCTTGACGGTCGTTTTCCCGGAACTTCCTGTTATAGCAACAACGGGAATATTGAAAGTTGTACGATGTATTTTTGCTAAATGTTGAAGGGATTTTAAGCAATCGTCAACGATAACATAGCACGCATCACTTTTTGTTTCTACTTGTTTTTCAATCACGAATAAACGTACACCTTGGTCGTAGGCCTTCTCAACATACTCGTGCCCATCTCGAAAATCCCCTTTCAATGCAAAAAACACTTGATTGGTTGCACTTGAGATTTTGCGGGAATCGTAAACAACTTCATCCACAATTGAGGTAGATGAACCCACAACCTTAAGCCCCTTGACGCGGCTGAAAAACTCCGTAAAAGTTAAATTTAATTTCAACGTGTTGCTTTACAATAGCACGAACGACACAAAGGTCTGTATTTATCGACTGCTCCAACCAGTACTTGTCCAGAATCCTCTACTGTTCGATGCGAAAACTGAGCTAAGTTACCACAAGAAACGCAAATGGCGTGAACTTTTGAAACATATTCTGCTGCAGCTAAAAGTTTTGGCATAGGACCAAAAGGTACGCCTTGAAAATCCATGTCTAGCCCGGCTAAAATAACACGAACTCCCTGGTTTGCAAGTTGATTACAAACTTCTACAAGCTCCTCATCGAAAAATTGCGCTTCGTCAATGGCAACCACAAGTTCTTTGTTCCAACGCTCTAAAATCTCGCTTGATTTTTTAACAAGGATTGCTTGGTAAGCGGTTCCTTGATGACTGACGACTTTATCTTTACTATACCGATTGTCTAATTCCGGTTTAAACATAATCAACGATTGATTTGCAAATTCCGCCCTACGAATTCTGCGTATTAGCTCTTCAGTTTTTCCAGAAAACATGGAACCACAAATCACTTCAATCCATCCGTTTTGTCGTCCTTGACTAGGAAATTGTTCTAAAAACATATCACTTTCGGTTGTTAACATTCATTTTGAAGAAAAAAAAGAAAAACTTGTCTTTGCTGTTCTCTAGTTTTCTAAATTTGAATTCGAAAATCGGTAGTTTATTTCGTTATTCAAACTGCTGGTTAACATCTTACTAACTATTGTTGAAAAATTTACGTCATGGAGTCGTTATTGAAAAAGCTTGAAAAAGGAATAGAAAAATTAAATAATGGTGCTATTTCAAGTGTAGAAATGGATGAATTGATATTCACCGCACGTGAGGTTCATGAAAGAATGCTAATTATACGCTACAAGTTGTACGAGCAACAAATTTTTCCTGAGCGAATTCATACACCAATAGATTTAGTGCTAGATTCATTTTCCAATGAAAATAATACGGAGATTGAAAAACCAATTGATTTTGATTTAGATCAAACCGAAGAAGAAGTTATTATAGAAGTTAGTTCAGATGAGGATATGGCTGCAGAAGCTCCAATCGTAGATTACACACCTAATCCTCGTGAACTTGTGATAGATGCCGTAATAGAAAAACCTATTGAATCAGACTCAATGTTTGAATTGCCACTTGAGCGCGATGAATCGAATGCTACAGAAGCTGAATTAGAACATGTAGAAATCACCTCAATTGAAATAGAAACTAGTTCAATTGAGGAAGAGGAATTGGAAGAATCGGCATCAGAATTTACTGAGGAGACTCCTACGGAAGAATCTCCGACAGAGCGGGAAGAAGAGCCAGAATTACCACTTTCATCAACTGAATTTAACCTTAGTAAAGTTGATACGGAAACAAATGAATCGCTTAATTTATCAGGAAAGTTAATGGAGTTCAAAAACCTGGAAAACACAATAGCAGCTAAGTCACAAATTGATAAATTAGAAACGCTTATTGGGTCTTTTACACTGAACGATAAACTATTATTTATAAATTCTCTGTTTGATGGATCAAGTGATGCATTTGCAAAAGCTGTTA
This sequence comes from Crocinitomicaceae bacterium, assembly GCA_044236095.1. GTDB lineage: Bacteria > Bacteroidota > Bacteroidia > Flavobacteriales_D > Crocinitomicaceae > UBA952. Next base: position 2,527 of record JBIIHD010000364.1, read on the forward strand.
AATCCTTGGATTTAACAGCCACAATGTCTGAAGCGAGAATCATGCTTTC
>JBIIHD010000363.1:0-2575 GCA_044236095.1 Crocinitomicaceae bacterium
AATGAATTAACCTATGAATTAATTTTTATCGACGATGGAAGTAAGGATAAATCTTGGTCTGTAATTGAAAACTTATCATCCCAAGATTCTTGTGTGAAAGGAATTAAATTTCAGCGAAATTATGGAAAATCCGCCGCCATGCAGATTGGTTTTCAATTGGCTACTGGAAATGTTGTGATAACAATGGATGCTGATCTTCAAGATTCACCGGATGAAATTCCTGAATTGTACAGAATGATCATGGAAGATGATTTTGATGTGGTATCAGGTTGGAAGAAAAAACGACATGATCCAATTTCAAAGACAATACCCACAAAAGTATATAATTGGGCAGCCCGACGCATTACCGGGATTCATCTGCATGATTTCAATTGTGGTTTGAAAGCTTACAAACTTTCTGTAGTTAAAAGTATTGAGCTCTATGGAGATATGCATCGCTATATACCAGCATTGGCAAAATATGCCGGATTTCATAAAATTGGTGAAAAAGTCGTTCAACATCAAGCACGTAAATACGGAGTTACAAAGTTTGGCCTAAATCGATTTTTACATGGCCCTTTAGATTTAATGACTGTCGCCTTCATGGGTAAATTCGCGAAAAAACCCATGCATTTTTTTGGCGCACTCGGAACCCTTATGTTTGTAATTGGTCTCGGTTCGGCATTTTATCTTGGTATTGATAAACTTTTTATTCATAAAAGTGCAAGACTATTATCAGAGAGAACAGAATTTTTTGTTGCAATTACGGCCATGATTTTAGGAGTACAATTTTTTCTTACAGGTTTTTTAGCCGAGTTAATTGGTCGTAATTCGTCAACGAGAAACCAATATTTGATTGAAAAAGAAATCAAATGAATTCTAAATGGCTGATTGATTCCTCTTGGACATTATTCTTGGACAGAGACGGAGTGATTAACGAACGAATTTGGAACGGATATGTGTTGAACTACAGTGAATTTAAATTCCGTGAAAAAACGCTTGAAGCACTATGCCAATTTTCTAAAATTTTTAGTCATATTTTTATTGTCACGAATCAACAATGTGTAGCAAAAGGTTTAATTACTGAACTTGATTTACTCCAAATTCATAATCAAATGATTTCAGATATAAACCTCAATTCCGGTAAAATCACAGAAATTTATTCCGCCCTTGAACTCAAAAACTCAGAACCTTTCCGAAGGAAACCAAGTATTAAAATTGCGTTAGAGGCACAATCAAAATATCCTGAAATAAATTTTAGTAAATCAATAATGATTGGAGACACTGATTCGGATATTGAATTTGGCAAGAAGCTTGGTATGATGACAATTCGAATAATTTCTGAAGAAAAGAATAATGTAAAGGCAGATTTGGAAGTATCGGATTTACTCGAAGTTATGAATTATATAAACTATTGATTATGCGTTTATTTTTATTTTTATTACTCATTTCTCAAAGCGTTATCGCTCAAAAAATCAATCAAACTGATGACAAAGGTCAAAAGCAAGGATTATGGCGAAAATATCACAAAAACGGCAGACTCGATTTTGAAGGTGAATTTAAAGATGGTAAACCAATAGGATTGTTCAAATATTATTATGACAATGGTACTAAAAAAGCACTTATCGAACACAATGTTACCACTGGCAGGTCTTTAGCGAACTTCTTTCATCCTAATAGTCAAATGATGAGTGCGGGAATCTACAGAAATCAAATGAAAGATTCAACTTGGGTTACTTTTACCGAAACAGGATTAGTAAGTGAAATCAGTAATTATTTAAATAATGAATTACATGGTGAACGAACTACCTATTACATCAGCGGGTTGGAAAATGCATCTGGAAGAGTAATTTACTCAAAATCAAATTACAAAAATGGCAAACTAGATGGGGAATTCATTGAATATTTTATGGATGGCAAGAAAAAATTATACTCTTTTTACATTGAAGGAAATTTAAATGGAATGTATATCGAATACCATCGAAATGGAAATAAAAGAAGTGAAATTCGTTATAAAAATGGAGTGAAACATGGCTATGTTCGAGGATATGATGAAACCGGGAAAGAAATAGGTAAAGCATATTTCTACAAGGGTAAATTATTGGAAGGAAAAGAACTTGAAAAACATCTGAATTACTGCAAAACCAACGGTATTGATCCAAACCAGTAAATTTGTATCTTTGTTTATGCAATTTCCGAAAGTTAGAATCCTTTTTTATACATTACTTGTATTGATTTCAATATCCTCTTGTAAAAAGCAATCAGGAAATTCAACTCAAAATTCTTATAAAAACTATTACGATACTACGCCAGGCAGATTCATTGAATATGTGGTAACCGAAATTATCCATGATAAAGATGCGAGTGTTCCTCATGATACTTCAAACTATTTTATGCGCATTCAAATTGAGGATACAATTACGGACAATTCGGGTAGAATTAATCGTAAGTATGTACGATACAAAAAAAATATTACCAATGATCCATGGCAAATTAGTGATATTTGGATGACAATAATCGATGGCAATAATGCTGAGTTAGTAGAAGAAAATCAGCGTGTGATTAAACTAAAATTCCCAGTTAATTCTTTCACAAA
>JBIIHD010000365.1:0-2560 GCA_044236095.1 Crocinitomicaceae bacterium
TTGTTCTTGTTTTATGTTTCGCAGCTCCATCTGGATTGATAATGGGTTATTACGGAAACGGAGGATTTTATTCTCAATTTTCCTTTTGTCTACAAGCAATTCTTTGGTTTATTTTTACTTTAATGGCATATCGATTTGCACTTAATGGAAATTATTCCAAACACAATGAATTTATGATTTATAGCTTTGCTTTAACCTTATCCGCAATTAGCCTACGATTGTTCAAGTGGATAATTGTTGGTCTATGGGAGTTTCCTCCAATGGATACCTACAAAATTGTCGTTTGGTTAGGTTGGGTTTTTAATATGATTTTAGCGCTGATAATAGTTAAAGTTCAACGGGGCAAATTAGTATCATTCAAATAAACATTTCTAGGTGAAGGCTTTATTCTTTAGATTTTATTTAGTTGTTTTTATAATTCCAGTAATAAATTCAAATTTGTTTTCTCAATCAGTAAATGAAGAACTTCAGTTTTTAACAACCCGATTAGAAGGTTTAAATTCAATTCAAAAAAATAATTTTGACACATTTAATCTAAAGAAAATAAAAATTGAAACATCAATTTCATTTAAAAACAAAGAATTAGTGAGAATATACGATTCATTACTCTTGCAAAAAGAAGAATTCAATGCAATTGTGTTCGAACGAACCAAATTTAGAAATGAAGTGGATTCACTTTTGAAGTTATACAATTTACCGTCCACTGTAATTCATTATGGTCAAGAAGAGGTTAAACTGATAGATCCGCCTGAATTTATAATTTCAGATTCAGAACTCATTAAAAATATTGAAAAAAGAATGATTGAAACTTGTCCAGTAGAGGATGTTTTGGGTAATAAAGGGCCTGAAAGATGCACAACGCAAGTTACTTCCAAACAATATTTTACTTATTATCAAAAAATAAGATTAATTGCATCTTTGGGATTTTCTTTTTCAGGAAGCCATGCCGATGTAGGAAATAATGGATTTATTTTGATGGAATATAAAAATTCAAAGTGGGAAATTCTTGACTTCCTAGAATTTAAGGATGAAGATGCGATGCAATGGGGAAAATGTATGATAATTGATTCTATCAATATTTTAGGAAAATATTCTGTTGGCTTATTCTCACAATTATGCACTACAGCTGCCGGCGAAGGTCCCTATTGTGGCACATACATTATGGGATGTGATAGAGATAAGTTAAATTTATTTTTTCAAGAATCAAGTTTAGCTGATGTCTCACAAGGTTTGAGAGAAAAAGGCTATATGAATTACTATAAATTAAAGAAAACTACTAATGATTGGTATGATATAGAAAGAAATCATTTAGATTTTGAAAATAATACTAACATTCAAAGTGTACTAAAATTTAATGAGTTATCATCAAAATATGAATAAAATCAAATTCTTTAAGGCTAATGTTATTGTCCTATTTTTTGCAATTTCAATTTTTAATTCTTTTTCTTTCTCCCAATCAAAAAAACAGCAAATAGAAGTTTTATCCCATCGAATTGATAGTTTAAATCTGCTTGTACAAACTCAACTTGCTGAACAAAATATTGCGCTGACTTCATTGGGTAATGAGAAAATTACATTACAAAAAACCATTGATTCTTTGAGAATTGAAATAAATCACTTTGATAAAATAATTACTGATAGTGAGAAAGAAAATGCAGAAATCAATTCACTCATACAGAAATTAAAATATGAAATTGAGCAGCAATGGGATAGTTTAAAGATGGTTTTATTGGAAAATGAAACATTGAAAAAGAAAATTTACAACACGAATAATTCTGATTCTGAAGATAAATATGCTGATAATGAACTCAATCGAGGGAAAAATACAACTGAAAATGGAAAATTGATTATTCTAAGTGGACAATGCGTTGGAATGGATCACTATATGGAGATTTACTCGGATAATTATAATACTTGGTCGCCAGATTTACAAGAGATTCATATCATTCCTGCTAGCAACATGTTCTACAATAATGATACGATTAGTGATCAAATGACTTGCTTTTATCCCTACTTTGAGTTTAGAGACACCAATTTCCGTAAATTTTCAGGAAGAGTGAAAGTTTTTTATGATTTAGAAAGAACAAATTTGTTGCTAAGTGTGGATATTCACGAAACTAAATTTCAAGGTAGATTAAAAATGTATAAGCCAGATCGAACTCTCTACATCGATCATGAATACGACAAGGTAAGTCTTGTAGCCATCCGAAAAGATTTAAGTGAATGGAATTGGAGCTTCGACGCAAAAAAAACTAATTTAAACATTCCTCTGAGTTCTGAATTTATTTCGTTTGATTCAGAAAATAACCCAATAATTCAATTAGGTCCATCTATTCATGACAAAAGCGATCAGAATTCATTGTATGAAATGCTGCAAAAACCCATTTTTCAAAGGCCTTTTATGATGAATAATAATGTTTTTACAGGGACAATTGAAGGTTTTTTTAGTTCAGCAAGTTTGGAGAAACAACCGTATTTTACATTGAAATTAAAAAATGGAAAACTTCATGGAATAATAAAAATTTATGGTTCAATTGCTTCTGAAATTTTTTTAATATTA
>JBIIHD010000366.1:0-2543 GCA_044236095.1 Crocinitomicaceae bacterium
TTGTATTCAGCTTGATCATCCCCATTTGCATCTGTTTTCGCACCAAGACTAGGCCCAAAAGAGTAAGTAATCGAATTGGGAACATATACGGTTCTTGGGTCCAAGGTATCGACCATAAAGGTATTTAATGATAAGTCGGAACCAATATTTTTTCCCACCAAAGTATATTCAAGGATATCTCCCGGAGCTACTAACCCTCCATTTAAATCATTGATTCTGACATCTGCTCTCAAATCAGGCTCGTAAATATCAATTGCAGAGGTAAACGCTCTTGCCAAGATATTCTCTGAACTTGTAGTAACACGAATTGTGGCAGAAGTAGCATTATTCCCAATAAAATTGAAGGTAGAATTATTTGGTAAAAAGACACTGGCATCATATCCCAATGAGTTATTCAAGCTCGGATTTCGAAATGGCGTAATTACTGCTCCATATGAAATTGTTGAATTAAAAAAGTCATTTGTTGGATGTAATGCGTCAAAAACATTGACAAAAGTTCCGGCTCCATTAAATTGTAATTGATCCCCTGTTGAACCTCGATCACCTTCAAAACCGATTACACCTAATTCAAATCCAACCGGCCCTGCTGGCGGAGTTGCAAAGCCGCTTATTGGAATATCTAAAAAAGATCCTGCACTAATATTTCCAAATCCGTCAAAAACAGTAAGATTTCGCATGGATTGAAAAACATTTTTATAAACCACAATTATTGACCAACCTCCCCAATAATTAGACCCACCTGTTTGAGTAACTACATTAGCAACCGTAAATCTGGCCTTAATACCAGCTGATTGAACGAGTGATGTAATATCCTTGAAACAATGATAACTTGGGTGTGTTCCTAGAGCTTGAGCATCTACCAATTGATCAGCTGATAAACTCTGATAAGTTCCATTTCCTATTCGAATTCGAACCTGATTTCGAATGTTCCAATTGGAAACACTGGAAGTGGCTCGACCACTCCAATACAATCCAGCCCAAAGAATTTCACTACAATTTGCTAAATTCAGACTATCACTTGAAGACATAAAAGTAGAGGAAACGCCATCAACATCAACATAATTCATTGTATATCCACCATTCGAGCTAGAACCATTGGGCGGTATTTCAGCAGTTGATGAGGCACATCCCGCACCGGAATTACAAGAAACAGAAACATTGGACAAAATTCTTATCCCACCTTTTTGAGAAGTTGAATAACGTGCGTTGAATGGTTGAATAAGTTGCGTGTAGCTATAAAAACTATAATTAAAAAAAAAGAAAATTAATACTAATCTAAAACGCTTCAAACCTTCAAACTTAATTTGTAAAATTACTGTTTTGAAGACGAAAAACCATGAAAAAAGAAGCTTTTAGCATATGAAAAAAAATAATCAAAAAGCCATTCTTGATTTTTCTGTGAACTTATTTTTGAAATAAGTACCTTTGTCTCCCAATCTGATTTTTAGGAATATGTCAGCAAAATATACAGAATACAAAGGGCTTAATTTGCCAAATATCGCAGAAGTTGTGCTAGAAAGATGGAAGAATGAATCCGTTTTTGAACAATCTATTTCGACACGAGAAGGGAATCCATCATTTGTTTTCTTTGAAGGTCCGCCCTCAGCAAATGGACTTCCAGGAATCCATCATGTAATGGCGCGTTCCATAAAAGATATTTTTTGCCGCTATAAAACACTTAAAGGCTTTCAAGTAAAACGCAAAGCAGGTTGGGATACGCACGGGTTACCAGTAGAATTGGGAGTGGAGAAGGAGTTAGGAATAACCAAAGAAGATATTGGTTCCAAAATTACAGTTGATGAATACAACGAAGCTTGCAAGAAAGCAGTAATGCGTTATACCGATATTTGGAATGATTTGACTGAAAAAATGGGTTATTGGGTAGATATGGAAAATCCATATGTGACCTATGAACCTAAATATATGGAATCTGTTTGGTGGTTGCTTGGTCAACTTTTCGAAAAAGGATTACTATATAAAGGATATACTATTCAACCATACTCTCCCAAAGCAGGGACGGGACTTTCATCCCACGAGTTGAACCAACCAGGATGTTATAAAGATGTGAAGGATACGACGGTGGTGGCGATGTTTAAAATTTTAAACACGAATGAAATCACCCTCCTTTTTCCTCCCTCGAGGGAGGAGAATTCCCCCTTTGAAGGGGGATCAAGGGGGATGAATACAAATTCACCCCTCTCAATCTCCCCTCACTTGTCTGCCGACAAGGCAGAAGGTGAGAAGGTAAATACCTATTTCCTCGCCTGGACCACTACTCCATGGACGCTTCCTTCAAATACAGCGTTGACCGTTGGACCGAATATTGAATATGCTTTAGTTTCGACTTTTAATCAATATACGTTTGAGTCAATCAACGTGATTTTAGCTAAAAATTTGGTGGGTTACCAATTCGGTAAGGGATTTCAAGCTGTTGAATCTGCAGATGAACTTTCAAATTACAAAGCAGGAGATAAAACCATTCCGTTCTATATTGCCGGAACTTGTTCAGGAAAAGAATTGGTTGGGATCAAATACGAGCAACT
>JBIIHD010000367.1:0-2542 GCA_044236095.1 Crocinitomicaceae bacterium
GCAAAAGAGAGTTTTTAAAAACCCCAGAAAAACACTTTGAGGAAATATTAGAGCAAGTTCAAAAAGACTTGAAATTAAGCAAACTTCCTATACACATAGAATGTTTCGACAATTCCAATTTTCAAGGAACGAATGCCGTTTCAGCTTGTGTTGTGTTCAAGCACGGAAAAGCCAGTAAAGCAGATTATCGTCATTTCAATGTGAAAACTGTTGAGGGTCCCGATGATTTTGCCACCATGAAAGAAGTAGTTTTCAGAAGATATTACAGGCTTATAAGTGAAAATCAACCTTTGCCACAACTCATTGTGATTGATGGTGGAAAAGGACAATTAGGAGCTGCATTAGAAGTTTTAGACCAGTTAAGTTTACGAGGTGAAGTAGCCATTGTAGGGCTCGCCAAACGCATTGAGGAAGTGTTTTTTCCCGGAGATTCAAAAGCAATTATACTTGATCGAAGATCTGAAACATTAAAATTATTACAACAAATGCGTGATGAAGCGCATCGTTTTGGAATCACTCACCACCGCAATCGTAGAAGCAAATCAAGTATAAAATCAGAACTAGATGCTATTCAGGGCATTGGCCCTAAGACCAAGGAAAAACTTCTCAAAGATTTCAAAACAATTTCTAGAATTAAAGTGGCAAGTGAAGCAGAGTTGATACAATCTGTTGGAAAATCTATGACTGAAAAAATTGTGGAATGGAGAAAATAAATAGTAAGCTAGGTGACTTGAATGTTTTGTGATGATATAATCTTTACTCTTTGCGTTTTCAGTTTTCAACTGGATTTTGTCTAGATGAATTGTTCGTTTTTAACGTCTTAAAATTCTCAATTAATTAAATTTTCGCTGTATTCCTTTAACAAATGTGTTCAATACGACTCCTATCAATATGATAAATACTCCAATCACTACTAACGTATTTAGTCTCTCATTCAAAATAAGATAACCCACTAAAAGAGCATAAACCGAACCTAAATATTGAAAAGGCATGATTAGCGACGAACTTTCATAATGCAAGGCTTTGGTTAAGGAAACCTGAGCTATTTGAGTGCAAATCCCAATAAGTAGTAAAATCAACCATTCAATACCATTTGGCATCACAAAATCAAAAAGACACCAAACAGACATAACCGGAATGGCCAGCATAGGAAAATAACTGACAATATTTATGGGTTTATCTGTTTCTTTGAGTTTTACTATAGCTACGTAAGCAATTCCTGAAAAAGCTGCTGAAAGTACACCAAATCCCAACCAAAAAGGATCAAGAATCAATGTTGACTCAGCTTGAAATAAATTATTAAACCCGATCAGAATTACTCCTGAAAATGCCAAAAAAACAAATAACCATTGTATCTTCAAAATTTGTTCTTTTAAAATGAATAAAGCGAAAATCATCGTAAAAATGGGCGCCAAATATTGTATGGTAGAAGCTACTGCGATGGGCATGTGCTGTATTGATTGAAAAAAAATCGTTAATGCCATCATTCCGCTTAATCCACGAATTGTCAGCCATTTTTTATTATTTCCAAAAAACGGAAGGCCGCGATATAAAATGATTGTAGAACTAATGCTAAAAGAAATTATAGATCTTGCTAATACAAGTTCATGAGCTGGTATCTTTTGTAAACCGGGAATCACCGAATTAGTAGGACCAATACCAAATAGTTTCACAAAGAAATTCACTACTAGAAATGATAGTCCTGACAAAATGATATAAAAAATTCCCTTTTTCAAACTACGACAAAAATATTCTTATCCGTCATACAGATTGGAACTGCAGAAATAACAAATGAAAAACAAATTGTGTGAAAACAAAATAGGCTACTCAATTTGAGTAGCCTATTTACGAAACTCATTTAAAGATTAATTATTTTTTACAATCATCAATTTAACAATGTGTTTCTTTGACCCATTTTCAAGTGAAACAAAATAAATGCCTTCAGATGAATTTGTTAATCCGATTGTATTTTTCAAAATTTGTTCTTCCTTATTCATTTTCTCTTGATAAACAATTCGCCCATAAGAATCTGTTACAGTGACCGAGTATTCTCCAAATATTTCTGAATCAATAAGGTATGTAAATGAACCATTTGAAGGATTAGGATATACATCGATGAATTCAGCTTGAGCCATTTCTTCTACCTCATCTGCTCCGTCTACTTGCTTGAATGCCGTGCTCGCTATGTCAGCTCGCAAGGTGTAGCAAGTACTTGTATTAAACGCGCCATTATAACCATATACTCGAATGTAATAAGTTCCTACGGGAGCATTGTTATATTTAATTTGCTCTACCGAATTACCCCCATTCGCCGAAGTAGATAATAATGTACCTGCACTATTATATAATCGCAAATCATAGTCAGCCGGTAAATTTGAAAGAGTTACTCTTATATTTTTTGCTGTCAACGTATTTGAAAACTTAAACCAATCCACATCTGTACTTGATCCTAAAACTGCTGAAACGTTCGTATTCACAGAAATTGTTTTAGCTGCTGATAGTGAGTTGTTTGTTTCATAAGTATCTGTACAAGAAGTTGAAA
>JBIIHD010000368.1:0-2539 GCA_044236095.1 Crocinitomicaceae bacterium
TCATCAAGACGAGGAGACATTACTTAATCAATTTAAAAGCTTATTGGATGAGCATTTTGCAAGTCCAAATAATATTTTATGTGGACATAACGCCAAAGAATTTGATTTTCCTTACATCTGTCGTAGAATGTTAATTCATGGAATTAAACTCCCATCAATATTAAATATGGCGGAAAAAAAACCATGGGAGATCAACCATTTGGATACCATGGAATTATGGAAGTTTGGAGATTATAAAGCGTATACTTCTCTTGCCTTACTTTGTCATGTTTTTAATATTCCCACTCCGAAAGATGATATCTCTGGTGCTGATGTTGCACGTGTATATTACGAGGAAAATGATTTAGAAAGAATTTCTAAGTATTGTGAAAAAGATGTTGTAGCACTTATTCAATTGTTTTTTAAAATGATGGGTAAATCCACAATATCAGATTCTAATATTCAATTAGCTTAGTTTTAAATATTGTTAAAATAATTTAAATTTGTTTAAATATCAAGATATGAATAAGTTTCTGTTCAGTTTAGTTTTATTTCTTGCGGGAAGTTTCCTTGCTCAAGATAAAAATTTACTATCCGTAAATATTGGCGGTGCTAATTGGATGAAAGAAAATCTGAATGTATCAAATTTTGCGAATGGAGATACTATTTTTCAAGCAAAAACAGCTGAAGATTGGTTGAATGCCAATTCAGAAAAAAAACCTGCATGGTGCTATTATGATTTCTCAGAAGATAATGAAAAAAAGTATGGTAAACTTTATAATTGGTATGCCGTTTCCGATTCTCGTGGACTAGCTCCGAAGGGATGGAGAATCCCTAAAGAAACAGATTTTGCTTCTTTCGACAAACTTTACGGTTATAAAACAGGTTTGAAGCTGAAGTTAAATATTGGTTGGGATACGTGGGAAAGCGTTGATGCAAATGGAGTAAAAAAATCAAATCAGGCTAATGGTGATAATTCAACCGGATTTTCAGGGATTCCAGCCGGATGTATTGATTTAAAAGGAAATTTTTTTCACCAAGGAATTAAATCATTTTATTGGACTTTAACAGAAAAAGATTCGAATTTAGCTATCAATCGTGGGTTGAGAAACGATGAAGTGTTTGTATTTAATTTCTCAAACAAAGGGTTTGGTTATTCTATTCGTTGCGTAAAATAATCTACCCGATTTTTTCTTTAAAGACTTTTTTGAATTTCTCAACCTTGGGTCTCACAACCGTTTGGCAATACATGTTTTGAGGATTTAATTCAAAATAATTGTGATGATAATTTTCAGCTCTGTAAAAATTAGTTGTTGGTTCAATTTGTGTGACAATTAGTGAATCCCATACTTTTTCTGAGGTCAATTTGGAAATAAAATACTCTGCTCTTTCTTTCTGATATTGGGAATGATAAAAAATAACAGAACGATATTGTGTTCCAATATCATTACCTTGTCTGTTAAGTTGAGTTGGGTCATGCACAAACCAAAATAATTCCAGTAATTCATCGTATGAAATGATTTCATCATCAAAAACTACTCGTGCAACCTCTGCATGACCTGTGTTACCTGAGCAAACTTCCTCATAAGTGGGATTCAATGTTTTTCCACCTGTATAGCCCGGATAAACTTCAATTACTCCTTTCAGTTGACTAAAACAAGCCTCAACACACCAAAAACATCCAGCTCCAAATGTCGCTTCTAGTATCATTTATTTTTCTTTTTAAAATTCAAAGCTACAGAATTGATACAATATCTCAAACCTGTTGGTTTAGGACCGTCCGAAAACACATGTCCCAAATGAGCGTCGCAACGAGCACATTGTACTTCCTCTCGAATCATTCCGTGTGAATTATCAATAGTAATAACAACATTTTGTTTGTTGTAAACCTGAAAATAACTGGGCCAACCAGTGCCAGAATTAAATTTATGATCACTTAAGAAAAGTTCCAGCCCGCAACAATAACAGGTATAAACCCCTTCATCCTTGTTGTCTTTGAATTTGTCTGTGCCGGCGCACTCGGTACCCGATTTTCGAGTAATCTCGTATACTTCAGGTGGTAAAATTTTTTTCCATTCTGCATCTGTCTTTTTAATCTTGAGACTATCTGGATATGTATTGTTTTGATTTACAGTTGTTTGTTCTTGAGCGCAACCTTGAATTAATATCAAAAGAAAGTAAAAAAGTATTAGATTTTTCATCTTTAATATACAAACTATTCTTTGAATTGTTCTTGAATTTTCGTCAATTATCAATACAATTTATTTTAGGATTTGAGGTAAAATGTAAAACTCTGATTTTTTTTAGTAAATTCGGACCTGAAACTAAATAATTAAACATGGAAAATTCTGTACAAAAAGGTCACCCGAAGGGATTGTATTTGTTATTCGTTACTGAAATGTGGGAACGCTTTTCATATTATGGAATGCGCGCTATACTTATGTTATTCATGACAAAAGCGTTACTTTGGGATTCAGATTTCGCCTCTGGATTGTATGGGAATTACACGGGGTTAGTTTATTTAACTCCGCTGATTGGAGGTTATATTTCAGATCGCTAT
>JBIIHD010000033.1:0-8327 GCA_044236095.1 Crocinitomicaceae bacterium
TGAAGGATTTATTTTCATGAAGAACAAATTTCCTAATGCCTAACATCACTTAGGAACAAAACCAGAAAACCGGAAAACGCCACCAAATAGTGAACTTTTTCCATAAAACGATATTCAGTTGAAATCTGCTTGAAATCTAGCATCCGTGCTAAAAATCCGGCAGCCAAGATTATCATCAAATCCATTTTGTCAAATGTACCATCTGTTGCATGAAGGTATTGCAAAAACTCAAGACCAATTGCATATATCATTGGTAAGTAATCTACAGGTAATAGTGGGGTAATCCTTTTGCGATAAACACGTCGAAAAATGATTGTTAAAACAAAGACCCAAATTCCTCCTGGGAGTGAATAAATAACCCAATTTGGCAAAGGAATAAGAGATTGAATTTCATGCTTTTCAATTAGACTTTCTACTCCGAATGTTGATAAAATTTGATTAAAAATTACATCGTTTTCTCTGTAAATGAAATAGATAAATGCAGCAAAAACCGAAAGCAAAATTAAAATTAAGTAATTGATATATAGTTCGATATATTTTATTCTAAACATTTTAATGAGTCATTGCTTCAGCAAAAGTAAGGTAAAATACAGCAAAATGCTCGAACTTAAAAAATGATTTTACTGCATGCATTTTTTGTACCTTTGGAATATGAAATTTGTATATCCGGAATTTTTATGGGGGCTCACAGCACTTTCTATTCCGATTATCATTCATTTATTTCATTTTCGCAGGTACAAAACGCTTTACTTTTCATCGCTTAAATTTCTGCAACATGTCGATCAACAAAAAAAGTCTGTTCGAAAGCTGAAGCATTGGATCATCTTGTTGCTCCGAATGTTGGCGATTACATTTTTGGTGCTTGCTTTTGCTCAGCCATACAAACCTGTAGATGAATCATTGAACCAAGCCGGAAGTCCATTTTTATCAATATATATTGACAATTCTTTTTCGATGACGGCAAAAGGAACCGAAGGAGAGTTGCTTTCTGAAGCTCGCGAAAAAGCTCGCAAAATGTTGAATGATGCGCCTCTTGAAACTAGAGTATTACTGCATACGAACCTCATGAACGGAATTGAAAGTCGTTTAATTTCAAAAGTGGAAGCGCTTGAAATGTTGGATAAAGTTAAGCCCGTTTCTATACGAAGATCTTTGGATGAAGTGCTAGAATGGGAAAAGAACATTGTGAAGAATGAGGAATCCAGACAGAAGAAATTGGGAGCGAAACAATACGTACTTTTCTCTGATTTCCAAAAAAACCAAGTGCGTTTTGATCAATTGACTAAAGATGAATTGGGTTACTTTTATCCGATTCAACTTAAACCTCAACAAGCATCAAACATTGCAATAGATTCTGTTTGGTTCACTTCGCCTGTTCGAAAATTAGGAGAAAATACAGAACTCAACATCAGACTCGTAAATCATGGTGATGCGATTCTCAATAATATCGATGTTTCCTGTTCAATTAATGCCATCAAACGAGATTTCGTTATTGATTTACCTGCGAATAAAAAAACGACTACAACTGTCAATTTTACAGATAATGAGCCCGGTTATAAAGTGGGAAAAATTTCAGTTAATGACAAACAACTTTTTTGGGATGATGATTTTCATTTTTCGTATTTCCTAGACGATCACACGAATGTTTTAGTTATCAACGGACCTGACGCCACCGATGCTATGAGCAAGGTATATGGACTTGAAAAATACTACAAGTTCAATGTTATTGAGCAAGGATCATTTTCAAAAGACCAACTCAATCAAACTGATCTGGTAGTGTTAAACGGAGTCAATGAAATTTCCTCGGGACACGGAGCGATGTTGTTAGAATTTATTCAAGGAGGAGGTGCTTTGGGATTGTTCCCTGGCGCTCAACTTGACAAAGGTTCTTGGAATTCATTTTTAGGACAAGTTCAATTACCGCAATTAGGAGAAATTGTATCGACCGGAACAAAAATCAAAAATTTGGCTTTTGATGATCCGTTTTTTGCCGGAATGTTTGAGAAAAAAAGCACAAACTTAACATTGCCAGCTGTTTCAAAACTCTACCAGACTCAGCGAACGGCAAATACGCGCTCTTTTGATTTGATCAACTTGCAAAATGGATTGCCTTTATTCATGAGATCTAGCTCAGGTAGTTCCGTATTTTTATTTACTAGTTCACTTTCAGAATCCTTCAGCACATTTACGTCAGATGCATTATTCCCTTCAATTTTATTGAGAATGGGTGAAATGAGTCAACGCAAAACCCCCATTTATCTTACTATTGGAAAAGAATCGAGCTTTCCATTAAATAAGAAAAGTAAAAACGAAACGCCTGTTCATCTTAAAAATAAAGAAATTGATTTTATCCCAAAAACAGAACAACAAGGAATGTTAACTTACTTTATTCTTCGAGGTCAAGAAGCTGTTGAAATGCTAAAATCTGGTTCGTATGATATTATTGATGAGGAGAAAATTGGGACTGTTTCCTTGAATTACTCGAGAGAAGAATCAGAAGCTAATTATTCGAGTGAAAAGGAAATTGTGGATGGATTAAGGGATAAAGGAATCAAGCAAGTTTCTTATAAAAAAATTAATGAGGGTCAAAGTTTGACAAAAATTGAACTCGATAAACCCGTTGAATATTGGCGTTGGATGTTAATAATTTCATTGTTTTTTCTATTAACTGAATGGACGCTATTAAAATTTTGGAAGTAATATTGTAAAAATTCACATTTCGGATGAAAATTCTGCTAAAATCTGTTTTAATCTTAGATGCAAGTTCTTCATTTTTTGGTTCAAAAAAAGATATTTTAATTGAAAATGGAGTTTATCAGAGAATTGAAGATTCTATTTCAGATGATGAAGCTAAAATCATACAAGCAGAGGGATTGAACATCTCGCAAGGTTGGGTTGATTTAAAAGCAGATTTTTGTGATCCCGGTTACGAGCATAGAGAAACAATCGATTCGGGATTAAACGCAGCAGCTGCAGGAGGATTTACGCACGTATTCATGACATCAAATACACAACCTGCAATCGATGGAAAATCACAAATTGAATACCTTAATCGTAAATCAGAATTTCATACCACTCAATTGCATCCGATTGGTTGCGTAACGGAGAAAAGAGAAGGTCAAAATCTAGCTGAAATGTACGATATGCACCAAGCAGGAGCACGCATTTTTTCAGACGATCAAAAATCGTTAAATGCAGGTATTTTATACCGGGCCTTGTTGTATAGTAAAAACTTCGGAGGTAAAATTTGTACAATTGCCCGAGACGAGGCATTAGCTGCGAATGGAATGGTCAATGAGGGAATTGCCAGCACAAGAACTGGTTTAAAAGCAGACCCCTCCATTTCAGAAATAATTCAGTTAGAAAGAAACATTCGATTGTTGGAATATACTGGTGGAAGCATGCATGTTTCAGGTGTTTCAACAGGTGAAGGAGTTGAATTAATTCGCCAAGCAAAAGCAAAAGGGCTTGACATAACAGCTGACGTTCATTTGATGAATTTATTATTTAACGAAGAAACTGTTCTTGATTTCGATACGAATTATAAGGTTCTACCTGTATTGAGAACTGAAAATGATCAAAACACCCTCTTAGATGGCGTTTTGTCGGGAGTGATTGACACAGTAGTTTCCGATCATCGACCGCTTGAGTTGGAAGAGAAGGATTTGGAATTCGATCATGCCGGCTTCGGATCGATTCAGCTACAGACTTTTTTTTCCAATTTAAACACGCATTTTTCAGATTCCATTCAGCAATTTATCAATGTATTAGCAATTAAATCGCGCAAAATTGTTAATTTAGATTTATGTCCAATTGAGGTAAATTCTCCAGTTGACGCTACTTTATTTGATACAACCAGCTCATGGATATTTAACAAAGAAAATGTCTATTCGAGAGCATATAACACTCCATTTTTTGGAAATAAATTAACTGGGAAAGTACATGGTGTTATTCTCAATGATAAATTCACTTACACAGAATAGTATCTATGTCTAAACGCACATTTTTAAAGGCTTTCATTAAAGAAAACAAAATGGTTGGCTCCATTACTCCTAGCTCTCGTTTTCTTGCCTCAAAAATGTTGGACAAAATTGATTTTTCTAAACAAAAAGTGATTGTAGAGTTAGGGCCAGGGACCGGGGTGTTTACACGTAAAATTATTGAGCGATTGCCCGACTCTGCCCTGTTATTAGTTTTTGAATTGAATGAAGTTTTTTGCGAGAAATTAAAATTGGAGTTTGATCAAAAAAATGTTCAAATTATACATGATTCTGCCGATCAAATTGAAGTTTACCTTCGTAAGTATGGTTATGAGTCTGCAGATGTGATAATTTCTTCCTTGCCTTTAGCGAATATTGATACATCCATCAGAGAAAACATTGTCCAATCATCCAGTAAGGTATTAAAGTTAGGCGGGAATTTTATTCAATTCCAATACAGCCTTCAATCTAAATCTTTATTGAAAAACAATTTTAACAAAGTAGAAATTGGTTTTACCGCTTTGAACATTCCACCAGCATTCGTTTACACCTGTACCAAATAGATAAAAAAAATACGTCGCACTTAGCAACGTATTTCTTATCAAATGGATATTAAGATTATTATCCTTTGCTTTTAACTTCTTGAACAAATGTCTTTGACGGTTTGAAAGAAGGAATTTTGTGAGCAGGAATAATAATTGTTGTGTTTTTCGATATGTTTCTCCCTGTTTTTTCTGCTCTAACTTTGACGATAAAGCTTCCAAATCCTCTCAAATAAACATTTTGTCCATTCGTTAGAGATTTCTTAATTGAATTCATAAAAGCTTCAACTGCTTTAAGTGCTTCATTTTTGTCTAATCCAGTTTCCTGAACAATCTCTGTTACTACGTCTGCTTTCGTCATAATCTGTTATTTTTTAGAGTTTAATAATAGTATTTTTGTACCGCAAATGTAACTACGATAAACATTATATAAACGATTTTGTTTGATTTTTTTTTAATAATTTTTTAAATGATTGAAATTCAATCGTTAATTGTAGATTGGTACTCAAAAAATTCTCGGGAATTACCTTGGAGAGAGACAAAAAATCCTTACCTAATTTGGCTAAGTGAGGTGATTTTGCAGCAAACTAGAGTTGCACAAGGATTGGAATACTACCTTAAATTTACTAGGAATTATCCTACAGTGCATGATTTAGCTGATGCTGATGAACAAGAAGTATTAAACGATTGGCAAGGATTAGGATACTATTCGCGAGCTCGAAATTTGCATGCAACAGCAAATATTATTTCTAAAGATTTAAAAGGAAAATTTCCTAAAGACTATATAGAAATAAGAAATTTAAAAGGTATTGGAGATTACACTGCTGCCGCCATTGCCTCATTTGCTTATAATCTTCCACATGCAGTTGTCGATGGAAATGTCTATCGAGTTTTGAGTAGAGTATTCGATATAGACTTACCAATAGATTCATCAGAAGGTAAAAAAGCCTTTCAGTTGATAGCTGATGAATTGTTAGACAAAAAGAATCCAGGGCTTTTCAATCAGGCCATAATGGAATTTGGTGCTCTGTATTGCGTTCCAAATAATCCAGAGTGTTCACATTGTCCTTTGAATTTGCATTGTGAATCCTTGAAAAAGAAAACCATAGCATTTCGCCCAGTAAAAAAATCAAAAACAAAAGTTCGAAATAGGTATTTTATTTTTTTTATTCAACTCAATTCGGAAAATCAAAGCATTTTACTTCGAAAAAGAACTGAAAAAGACATTTGGAAAAATCTATATGAATTCCCGAAAATAGAATTTCATTCAGCGGAAGAAATGGAAGATTTTCTATTAAAAAATAAGGAAAATAGCCTGATTCAATCTCAACGATTTAAACATGTTCTATCTCATCAACATTTACATGCTCATTTCATCATTCCAAAAAAAGGATTGGATTTTTCTACATCTGATTCCATTGAAATAAAATGGAGTGAATTTCATAAATTTCCATTACCCAGACTAATTGACAGATTCGTAGAAGAGAACGCAACAATTTTTCATCAAATAGCTTAAATATCTTTTTAACTTTGTAAAAAACAGAAGCATGATACAAATCACCCAAACTACATCTTTTTTATCGGAAGTTTCAACTGTTTATCTTTTCTCAAAAAAAGAGTTGAAAAACAAAGTTTCACTCGGGCCTTTTTCTCATGCTGACATGGATAAAATTTCTGATAGCAAGGATAAAATGGATTTTATAAAACAGGGTGAGTTTTACGCTTTTGCCATTTATTGCGATCAAAAAGATGAACAACTCAGAATTGCAGGTTCAATAGTTCAACAGCAAATAGGGCAAAAACTAGAAAAACTTCAAATTTTTGGAACAGAAAAACCTGTTCTTCGATTTGCAGAGGGATTAATACTAGCAAACTATAAATTCACGAAGTATTTTTCGGATGAAGCAGAGAAAAAAAATAAACTTTCTGAGATAATTATTTCTGATGAAATCAGTTCTTCAAAAATAGCTGAGCTAAATGACACTTGCAAAGTAGTTTATTGGACTAGAGATTTAGTTAATGAGCCAGTAAGTCATCTAACAGCCCTTAGATTAAGTGAAGAAATTTCAAAAGCAGGGGACGAAGCCGGATTTACCGTAACTGTTTTACACAAAGCTCAAATTGAGGCTTTGAAAATGGGAGGATTATTAGGCGTTAATAGAGGATCAATGGATCCTCCAACATTTACTATTGCTGAGTACAAACATCCAAAAGCAGTAAATAAAAAACCAATTGTATTAGTTGGGAAAGGTGTAGTTTATGATACTGGGGGATTAAGCTTGAAGCCAACACCAGGCTCGATGGATTGTATGAAAAGTGATATGGCAGGTGCAGCAGCTATGGCAGGAACAATCTATCTTGCAGCTTTACAAAAATTAAAAATTCATGTCATCGTATTAATTCCGGCTACTGATAACAGACCTGGAATGGATGCATACACTCCGGGTGATATTCTTACAATGCACAATGGGACGACGGTAGAAGTTTTAAATACGGATGCCGAAGGACGATTAATACTAGCTGATGCTTTGGCTTATTCTGAAAAATACAAGCCTGAAGTGGTAATTGACGCAGCGACATTGACAGGTGCGGCAGTTAGAGCAATTGGCACACACGCAAGTATCATCATGGGCAATGCGGAAGATAAATATTTCAATGAATTAGAAGAAGCCGGAAAGGAAGTTCATGAGCGCGTTGTTCGTTTTCCATTTTGGGACGATTACATGAAAGAGATGAAATCAACGATTGCTGACCTAAAAAACATTGGAGGAGGAAATGCCGGAATGATTACAGCGGGAAAATTTTTGGAGCACTTTGTAAAGTCACCCTACATTCATATGGACGTGGCTGGACCAACTTGGCTTGACGTAAAAGAGGATTATCGACCAAAGGGAGGAACAGGATCAGGAGTTAGATTAATGTATCAATTTTTGAAAAACAGAACAAATTAATGGAGAAGGAAAAAGAAGTTGGGAATCCAAATCCGACCAAAATTGGAATAACGATAGGTGACATTAATGGAATTGGCCCGGAAGTTATCATCAAGTCTCTTAAGGACCCTCGAATTCTCCTTGACTATACTCCAGTTATTTATGGTTCGTCTCGGGTTTTATCATTTTACAAAAAATCGTTGAATGAAGTTGAATTCAATTATCAAACGATAAAAGACGCAACTGAAATCCAACATAGAAAGATTAATATAATCAATGTTTGGCAAGAAGATATAGAAATTACTCCGGGAAAACCAACAAGTAATTCTGGGAAATATGCTGTTCAATCCTTAGAAAGGGCATCACAAGATTTGGCAAGCGGAAAAATAGATGTACTAGTTACTGCTCCTTTCTCTAAAGATGAAGTAAACAAAGCTGGTTTTAAATTTTCTGGCCATACAGAATATTTGGCTGAAATGTCTGGGGTTCAAGAAGCATTGATGATTTTATTGTCAGGATCACTTCGTGTAGCCTTAGTAACTGTTCATCTTCCAATAAAAGAAGTTTCGAATGCACTAACGAAAGAAAAAATCACCAAAAAAATAGAGCAATTTGAGGAATCATTAAAAAAAGATTTTTCAATTGTCAAACCTCGAATTGCTGTTTTAGGGCTCAATCCACATGCCGGTGAAAATGGAAAACTAGGTCAAGAAGAAAAGGAAATTATAATTCCCGCGATTCAAACATCGAAGGCAGAAGGAAAATTAGTCTTTGGTCCTTTTGCTGCAGATGGTTTTTTTGGTTCAACACTACGTCACCAATATGATGGGGTTTTGGCGATGTATCACGATCAAGGATTGACCGCATTCAAGGCA
>JBIIHD010000369.1:0-2533 GCA_044236095.1 Crocinitomicaceae bacterium
GAAGCCTTAAACCGTTAAACCCAGAAGCATTTGAACTTTTGGTGAATGAAACAGATGACGTGCTTGTTTTGGATACGCGCAAGTCAGCTGATTTTGCAGAATGTTTTATTCCAAACAGTATCAGTATTGGACTAGAAGGTCAATTTGCTCCATGGGTTGGAGCGCTTATTCCGGATGTTCGTCAAAAAATTGCTTTAATTACTGAACTTGGAAAGGAAGAAGAATCAATTAGACGATTGGCACGTGTAGGATATGATTATGTGATAGGATACCTTGAAGGTGGAATCGAAGCCTGGAAAAATGCAGGAAAAGAAACAGATTTTATTGGCAGAATAACTCCTGAACAACTCGAGGCAGAACTTTCAAATGAAGCGCTTGTTTTTGATGTGCGCAAACCGGGCGAATATCAAGCAGAGCACATTGAAAATGTTCCAAGTGTACCTTTAGATTTTATCAATGAAAATATGCATGAATTCCCTAAGGATAAACCATTCATTTTACATTGCGCAGGTGGATATCGTAGTATAATTGCTGCTTCCATTCTTAAATCCAGAGGTTTTGACCAAATAAAGGATGTGATTGGCGGGTATTCTGCTATTTCGAAAACGAACATTAAACGAACGAATTTTGTTTGTCCTTCAACAACAAAATAATAACAATGGAATACAACAATCTCGGTAAATCAGGTTTACAAATAAGTCGTTTATCCTTAGGCTCTTGGTTAACATTTGGAAAGCAAATTGGTGACGATATAGCGGAAAGACTTATGGATATTGCCTATGAAAACGGCATTAATTTCTTTGACAATGCGGAGATCTATGCTCGTGGGCAGAGCGAAATTGTAATGGGATCTATCTTGAAAAAGAAATCTTGGTCGAGAGATTCTTATTTGGTAAGTAGTAAAGTGTTTTTTGGAACCGGTGGACAATTACCAACGCAAAGAGGATTAAATAGAAAACATATTTTTGAAGCTTGTCATCAGGCTTTAGGGCGATTTCAGTTAGATTATCTTGACCTTTATCTTTGCCATAGACCTGATAAGCAAACTCCAATTGAAGAAACGGTTTGGGCGATGCATCAATTAATCCTGCAAGGAAAGATTTTATATTGGGGAACGTCTGAATGGAGTGCTCAAGAAATCATGGAAGCGCACATGTTTGCCAAACAAAATCACCTCATCGGACCGATTGTGGAGCAGCCTGAATATAACATGTTTTGCAGATCAAAAGTGGAAGTTGAATTTGATCAAATCTATAAAACTGTTGGACTTGGCACCACGATTTGGTCTCCTCTTGCAAGTGGGGTTCTTTCAGGTAAATACAACAACATATTTCCCGAAGGTACACGCTTAGGAATGGAAGGATTAGATTGGTTGAAAGAAAAAAACATCACCTTAGATCGAATTGAAAAAGCAAAAAAACTGAACAAACTAGCTGATGAAATTGGTTTGAGTTTGCCGATAATGAGTTTAGCTTGGTGTTTGAAAAACAAAAATGTAAGTACCGTAATTCTCGGCGCAAGTAAAGAATACCAATTGACAGAAAATCTAAAAGCTTTAGATGCGCAAGTTATTTTGACTGATGAAATCATGGAGCAAATTGAATTGATTTTGGAAAATAAACCGGATAGGCCGGCATTTTAATATAACCTGAGTTCTGAATTATGGCGAATCGAGAAAGGATCTAATTTTGAAATGAAAACGCTTTTTCGAATTTGTAAATTGCTCGGTATTACTGTTCAAAAATTTTTTATAAACAGTGATTAGATTTTTTTATAGATTTTGTACTCAAATGATTTTGTTCATTTTTTCCTTAAAATAAAATTCATTCGTTATTATCAAACAGAATATTTAAAAAGTATTAGTTTATATCAAACATTAAATTTAAAAAGCATTTGTTTAAAACAAACGATATTGAACTAAACCATTTGTTTTTAGAGAACAAAACAATAAAGGCAACTGATCAAAAACTGTGAATTTTAGGGTGTACTCAACGAAACGGGTAAGATTTTCCCTTTGAAAAAGCGATTTCCTTTTTTCGCGAAATCTACTATGAATGTAGCCATTTCCTCAGGAGTTGTTGGTGCCTCGTAACCCGGAAAAGCTTCCTGCAACATTTCTGTTTGAACAGCACCCAAACACAAACAATTCATGGATAACTGGGTTTCTTTATACTCTTCTGAAAACAATTCTGTGAAACTGCACAAAGCAGCCTTGGAAGTAGAATAAGTACTCAACCCGGCAAATTTGACTGAACCTTGAAATCCACCCATCGAACTGATATTCACAATGTGCGCTTCCGGATGAAATGAACTCAAAAATCCTTGAACGGTTTCCATTACTCCAATTACATTGATTTGATAAGACAACTGAAATTCATCGTGAGAAATTGAATTAAATGGTTTGTTTACCAAAAATCCGGCATTGTTTATTAAAATATCGACTGTTCCAATTTGCTCTGAAATTGAATTGACTTGTTCTTTTACATTCTTGGATAAATCAAAAGCAATCGAGGTTACATTCGAGTATGATTCA
>JBIIHD010000370.1:0-2531 GCA_044236095.1 Crocinitomicaceae bacterium
AGGATGGTTCAATGCGGAAGTTATTCCATTTCAAGTTTCTGATCAACATAGATTTAAAGTCCCTCACACTGGGTGGAATACTATCGAAAAACAAAAGTCAAGTTACATTAATAATGAGCTAATTGATGATGAATCTTTTTATTTTGTTCATTCATTTCATTTCAAATGCAATGATCCTTTAGATATTCTTCATACCTCAGTCTATGATTATGAATTTGTATCAGCTATACAAAAAGATAACATAATTGGTGTTCAATACCATCCGGAAAAAAGTCATGATGGCGGACTTCAACTTTTACGGAATTTTATTTTCAGTTAATTTTTGTAGAAGTTCATTTCATCAACATATTTAAAAACAGGTTCCGTTAATAGATAACGCACATCTTTTCCAGTTTTAATTGCATTTCGAATAAACGTACTTGAGATATTCATAACAGGGGCCCCACTGCAAAAAAACACATTCGAATTACCTTTCAAATCAGAAAAATGTTCTGTATCGATCTTTTCTTGATCTGTCATTGCCCTGGGGTACACATACAATTTATGATTTTCAAGAATTACTTCATAATTATACCATTTATGAAATGTTCTAAGATTATCTTCGCCTAAAATCAATGCGAAATCATGTTTCGGAAATCTTTCTTGTAAGTGAGCCAAAGTATGTACGGTATAATTTGGCTTTTTTAGTTGGAATTCAATGTCAGAAGCCCGAAGCTTTGAATTATCATCAATAGCTTCTTTCACCATAGAAAGCCTATGATAATCCGCAAGCAGAGTAGATTTTTGTTTCATCGGATTTTGAGGCGTGACTACCAGCCATACCTGATCTAAATCTGTATAATCGACCAAGTAATTAGCAATAACCAAATGACCGACGTGAATGGGATTGAATGTGCCAAAATACAATCCAATTTTCATTGAGCAATAAATTTTAATACCTCGGTTTTAATTTCGCTAACAGCTTTTTCTAAATCATTGTTGACTAAAATATAGTCAAATTCATTTTCCCGCTGCAATTCAAGTGATGCTTTGTTGATTCTCATTTTAATTTTCTCCTCTGACTCCGTCTTTCTGGATCTTAAGCGCTCCTCTAAAATTTCCATAGACGGAGGCTGTACAAAAACAGAAAGAGCATTTTGTCCGAAAAAACGTTTTAAATTTAATCCTCCTATAACATCCACATCAAAAATCACGACTTTGTCCCGTAACCAAATCCGTTCAATTTCGGATTTTAAAGTGCCGTAAAAGTTTTCAGGATAAACCTCTTCCCATTCTACAAATGCAGATTCATCAATTTTCTTTTTAAAATCTTCTAATGTCAAAAAATAATAGTCTACTCCATCCTTTTCATTAACTCTCGCTTGTCGACTGCATGCGGAAACAGAGAATGATAAGTTGTCGATTTGATCCAACAAACGATGAACAATAGTTGTTTTTCCCGCACCGGAAGGGGCAGAAAAAATGACACATTTTCCAGATTCTTTCTTCATTTATAGAACGTTAAGAACTTGCTCTTTTATTTTTTCCAGATTATCCTTCATTTCCACTACCAACTTTTGCATTTCTATGTGATTCGATTTACTGCCAAGAGTATTTATTTCTCGTCCTATTTCTTGAGCAATAAAACCTAATTTCTTACCTGACAGTTGAATTTTCAGGGTCTCCATAAAATAATCCAAATGATTAGAAAGTCTTATTTTTTCCTCTGAAACATCCATTTTTTCAATGTAAAAAATCATTTCTTGCTCTAATCTATTCTGATCAACAGAACTATTTTTTAAATCTTGAAGCCCTTTATGAATTCGTTCCTTAACTGTTGTAATTCGCTCTTGTTCATATCGTGGGATTTCAAGAAGAGCATTTTTAATGGCATTAACTCTATTTTTTAAATCCCTCTCAAGTACTTGTCCTTCTTGTTTTCTAAATCTCGCTAATGATAAACAAGTTTGACGAATTAAATCAAGTAACCATGATTTTTCTTCATCAGAAATTTCTTCTATTTGTGAGCTTATTACATCTGGCATTTTCAAAACCAAAGAAAGATAATCTGCGGGATAATTTCCTAGATTTTCATTAAGTTCTTTAATTTGATTGTAATACTGTTTAGCTAAACCAAAATTAATTTTACTGGCTTCACCAAATCCTGAGCTCTCCAAATAAACACCTACATCAATTTTACCTCGATCTAATTCCTCGGCAATAATTTTCCGTATTTCCGATTCAAATTCTTTGAATGGTCCAACGAACTTGATGCTGAGGTCTAATGATTTGCTATTTAATGACCGAATCTCAACGGAAACTTTTTTGGATTCATAGATACCATTTGTTTTTCCAAACCCTGTCATTGATAAAACCATGATTCAATTTTTTGACAAAGGTAGAAAATTTGAAAAGATTTAGGTTCAACCTATATTTTGAATAATAAAATAAAGCCAATTTATCCAATCCAAATATCACAAGAAATCTAATTTCTTTAAATTTCTAATTACCCCTCAATTAGTGCTTTATTAATTTCCTCCTAACAATTGAAT
>JBIIHD010000034.1:0-8270 GCA_044236095.1 Crocinitomicaceae bacterium
ACTATCTGTTACAAAGATGGAGTCTCCGGCATCGATAGCGTTAAACTTGGAAAAATTATAAACATCATGATCATAATATATCTCAAAATCTTTTTCATCCCTTCCATTTCCTTGTGGCTTTGAAGGATCCCATTCTCTTGATTCTACATTACTTCCAGCAATTCTTTGATAACGAACTCGTTCATAGTCAAGCACATATTGCTTCATGCCATGAACATCATAACGTACCCTATCGTTTTTCATGGCATCATGAAGACCAACCGTTGTAGTTAATTTTGTCGTGTATACGTTCCCCCTGAAAGGACTAAATCCATCTGCGTCATCTAAGGTATTCAA
Source organism: Crocinitomicaceae bacterium (assembly GCA_044236095.1). Lineage (GTDB taxonomy): Bacteria > Bacteroidota > Bacteroidia > Flavobacteriales_D > Crocinitomicaceae > UBA952. The sequence goes on from JBIIHD010000034.1 coordinate 337, forward strand.
ACGATAAACATCTTGTACCCATTCTGAAACATTCCCTGCCATGTGAAATAAACCAAAATCATTTGGCCAATAAGATTCAACTGGTGCGGTTGGAGCAGCTCCATCATTTAAATTTCCTGCAACACCCATATAATCTCCAGACCCTCTCATGAAATTAATCTGCATAGAACCTTGAAATTGCTCTTCCTCTCTTCTAACCCAGTGACCAGTCCATGGATAATTTCTTCTATCTGTGTAATTTTCTGAATTATCTTGCATGGTTCCAATTAAACCTGTTGCTGCGTATTCCCATTCAGCCTCCGTTGGTAGCCTATAGTTTGGAAGTAAAATACCATCTTCCATGCGAACGATTCTTGCACCAAATGATTCCTTTCCAGATTTAGAATATGAACGCATGCTCGGATTGTAATTTCTTAATCTACGACCATTATCAGAAGCAGATTTCTTCGTAAATCTTTCATCAACTCCGCTTTCAGCAGCGGCAGCCTCAGCTTCTTCTAGCTCTGCGGCTTCAGCTTCTTCAATTGCAGCCTGATATTCCTCTTCGTTTTGATAATTGCGATTAGTCTCCCTAGGTGCTGGATCCAATCCAAAATACTGCCCACTCAAATATGCCTCTGTTGAAAACATTTGAAATGGACTTAATTCTTTATTTGACATCTCCCAATCTAGAATCCCCTCTCTTGCTAAAATATATTCATTTACGCGATCGGTACGCCATTTACAATATTCATTAGCTTGAATCCAAGAAACTCCAACAACAGGATAATCCCTGTATGCAGGATGACGCAAATAATAATTGACAAAATGTTCCATAGAAGCTAACGGACTTCTCCAACACAATGTATCTGGTAATGCTTTTCGGTAAACCTCTTGATAATTAGAGGTAAATGATTCACTGTAATTTTCTTGAAATTTGTAAAATGCTTTTTTGCTTGGATCAAATTCTTCATCTTCTTCGTTTCCTTCCTCAGCCTCTTCGTCTTCGCTTTTTTTGTCGGGTTCGTATCTATTAGGATTTAAAACGTCAACACTTCCATATACTCTCCTCAACCAGAATAAATATTCCAAGTAATCAAAGTTAGAAACCTCAGTTTGATCCAAATAAAATGAAGGAACAGTTACCCTTTTCTTTTCATCGTTGGTAGGCATAAATTCCAATTCTTCAGTTGATCCCATGATAAAGAATCCTCCTTCAATAAGTGTGAGACCAGGACCTGTTTCTTGATCCATCGCAGGAAATTTTTCATATCCACTTCCTTTGTCATTTGGATTATTATAGTGCCACCCTGTTGTTTTAGATCGTTCAGGCTGACATGAAACAAGAAAAATAATTCCAATCAAAAAGGAACTACTCTTGAATAAAATATTCTTTATGGCTTTCATTTTCATACTTTTCGAGATTATGAGAAAACTGTAAACGCAATTTAAATAAAAAAGTTACTAAAAAGAAGGACAAGAAATTGTTCTGAATTGTCTTGGCTTTCTTCTACATTTCAAATTATAACCCATGGATACTTCGTGTGATCCTCCGGATATTCCATTTCCTAATTTAGATACGGTGACATCATAGCTGTATCCTACTTTAAATTTCCCTGTATTTAGTCCAAATGTCAGGATGAATGCATCCCTGTTTCGATACCAAACTCCCGCATTAAAGTTTCCATATTTTACATATGTTCCAATATTCAATTCCTGAAAACCATTTTGGTATTGATAAATGATGTTTGGCATGATGGAAGTGACGTTTGAATATTTTGATTTAGTTCCTAAAGCGATATCTGCTCCCATGTGTGCCGTGAATCGCATAGGCAAACGTGATTGACCTAAAATCATCGATTCATCAGGACGATTTAAATGATTTACTGCTACACCACCAAAGAATTTTTTTGTAAATACTACCGCTCCTGCAGAAACATCAAAGAAACCTCTTCTTCCATTTCCTCTGGGAACATCTCCCGTCTGATAAATAAAACCTCTTCTTGGATCAATCATATCTCCAAAAGTTAATTTATCCCAATCCAAAAACTTTTGAAACCAAGAGGCCTTAGCACCAAACATCATGGAGGCCTTTCTGCTCAATTTTAAATGGTACGAATAAATCAACCCCAACATGGATGTTTGGATAGTTCCTTGCCCTTGTTGGTCATGCATGGCTAAAACTCCCAACCCACCGTTAACGCTTTTGGAGTACGTATCGTAACCGGCAGCATAAGTAACGTAATTCCCTGTTAATTGGGGCCATTCGTTTCGATAGTTCAATGCCACACGAGGACAACCATGCGAGCCGGCAAGTGCCGGATTAAGGTAAATTGGATTCGCGTAAAATTGCGTAAACGTTGGGTCTTGAGCAAAAATTTTTGTCAAGGGGAAACATATAAAAAATGCTACAACTAGCAGATAATCAGCGACTTTTATTTTCACAAAGTACATTTTTGGTGCAGACGGATATTACGACGAACTCAAATTAAGGTTACAAAAATAAACTATTTTGTGAAATAAACAATTTTTTTTTTCGTTTAACTAAGCTATTAAAGTAAATTTGAAACATGTTTGAAAACAAAATTAAATTTAGTGCTTTTTTTGGACTTTTGATTTTGAATTTATTTTTCAAACAAAATAGCTTTGCTCAAAATTTTATTCAAATCAACATTCCGTGGGAAAGTCCAAAATCAATTGAATATAATGAAAGAGAAATAAAAATCCCTTCAATAAAGGACCAAACAATCAACGATAAAGAACCAAGCTTTTATTGGAAACAAAAATCATCAAAGGATAAGGCAATGAGGTTAATAAATTACAATTCCTCTGATGCCACTACTGATGAAATTCTTTACATTCAAGAATTCCTGCCTAATATTCCTATTGAACCAAAAATTCTTTATCAGATAACAAATGCGGGTAAAGACTCATACGCCGTGGTTGATATTAAGCCTTTTTATAAAAAAAACAATCAGATTAAAAAAATTACATCCATTCAATTCGAATTTATAGATTCTAATACAACTACTGGCTACGAAAAAGATTTTGTTGCAAATTCGGTTTTAAAGGAAGGTTCGGGAGTCTGGTTTAAAATTGCCGTTAACAAAGACGGAGTTTATAAAATTGACAAGAATTTTCTTGAAGAATGTGGAATAAATACCAGTAATATTAATCCAAATCACATAAATATCTTTGGTAATGGTGAAGGCATGCTTCCTGAAAAAAATTCTTTACCAAGAATAGATGATTTAGCTAAAAATGCTATTTACATCCAAGGAGACAATGATGGTGTTTTTAATGATGGCGATTACATATTATTTTACGGATGGGGGCCCCACAGGTGGGATTCGAAAAACGGGAGTGAATTTCAACGAATTCAAAATATCTATTCGGACAAATCTTACTATTTTATTAATATTGATCCAACAAATACGCCTTTACGCATTCAAAATATTGCGGAAATTACTGGCTCAGTGACTTATAACGTAGAAAGTTATGATTATAGAGACATTTATGAAAATGAATTAGTGAATTTAGTTGGGGGTGGAAAACGTTGGTATGGAGAATTATTTGACGTGGAATTAGATCGAATCTTCAATTTTTCAGTTCCCAATATCGATACTTTTCCTATTAAAATTTCTAGTTCGCTTGCCACAAACGGTGCAGGATCAAGTCAAACTTATTCTGTGAATGGCTTAAACGTTTTCAATTCTAATTTAACCTATTTAGGAGACTTCACTCGATTAGAAACAAATTTTAGTTTTCAAAGCAATTCTTCAAATATTCCTTTGAAACTATCAATTTCTCGTTCAAACCCTTCCGTTTTAACCTATTTAGATAAAATCACATTAAATTCAAGAAGGAAATTAGTATTCTTTGGAACTCAAATGAACTTTCGGAATTTAACTCAGTTTCAGCCTGGCTTTATTTGTGAATATTCAATTTCATCATTTCCAGCATCAGGTTTTGTGTGGGATTTGAGCGACCGAAATAATCCGAAAAAAATCAATGGAGATTTTTCAAGTGGCACATTTAAATTTAAGGCAGATTATAACTACACCGAATATGTTGCATCAAACGGATCATCTTTTTTTACACCTGAAAAAATCGGCTCTGTACCCTATCAAAATCTTCATGGCTTAGAGCAAGTTGATTTTTTGATCATTACTCATCCTAATTTTCTTACTCAAGCAAATAGACTTGCAGATCTACATAGAACAGAAGGAACTTCCACTCATGTGGTAACTATTGACCAAGTTTTTAATGAGTTTAGTTCTGGGGCGCAAGATGCAGTTGCAATTCGAATGATGGCAAAAATGTTTCATGACAGAGCCTTGACTAATCCGGGAAGTGAGTTAAAATATTTACTGCTTTTTGGAGACGGAACTTATGATCCCAAAAATCGTTTGGCGAACAATAACAACATGATTTTAACTTATCAAGCCGACAATAGCGAGAATTACATTTCGTGTTATGTGTCGGATGATTTTTTTGGAATGTTAGATGACAATGAATCTTTTACCAGCGCCGATCTTTTAGATATTGGAATCGGCAGAATTCTAGCCTCTGACATCACTCAAGCTAAACAGCAAGTAGATAAAATTGAACATTACATGAAAAATGGTTCTCAACTTTTTAATTCGAATAATACATCTTGTTGTCTAGAAACAAACTCAAATTCAACTTTTGGTGATTGGAAACTGAAATATGTTCAAATTGCTGATGATGAGGAAGATAATTATTTCATCAAATACGATACTGAACCGCAATATAATGAAGTGATTAATAATCATTTTGAAATGAATTGCGATAAATTGTATCTTGATGCCTATCCACAACAAACTACTGCTGGTGGTCAAAGATATCCAGATGTTTTTAACGCAATAACTGATCGTATTCAACGAGGTGCTCTAGTTGTAAATTATGTAGGACATGGCGGAGAAGTTGGGCTTGCAGAAGAACGTGTCGTAACTATTCCACAAATTAATAGTTGGACCAATATCAATACGTTAAATCTTTTTGTATCTGCAACCTGTGAATTTACAAAATATGATGATCCAAAGCGAGTGTCAGCAGGAGAGTGGGTTTCACTTAATCCAAATGGTGGCGCTATTGCACTAATGACAACTACCCGTTCTGTTTATTTTGGTGTGAATACTTCAGTTGGTAATTCTCTTTTTGAAAATGTTTTTGACAGACATTCTGACAACTCACCATTAACTTTCGGTGAAATCATGATGAGAACAAAGAACGAAGCATTGCAAAGTGATAACAAACGCAGTTTTACTTTAATTGGAGATCCTGCTCTGAAAATCGCCTTACCTACTTTATTGGTAAAAACGGATAGCATTAATGGTAAAAATCCAAACATCGAAATTGATACATTGAATGCATTGAGTACAGTTCGAATTAAAGGTCATGTTGAAGATCACTTAGGTTCGATTCAAACTAATTTCAATGGTATTTTAATCCCTTCTATCTTTGACAAGGTTAAAAAAATGAAGACTTTGGGACAAGATCCTGATTCACAAGAAATTGAATTTGATCTTCAAAGAAACATAGTATATAAAGGAAAAAGTAGTGTTGTAAACGGATATTTTGACTTTTCGTTTGTAGTACCAAAAGATATTGCCTTGAATATCGGGAGAGGAAAAATAAGTTATTATGCATACAATTCAACATCCGATGCGATGGGATATGATACAAATATTCGTATCGGTGGGATAAATTCAAATGGTATTTCCGATAATGAGGGACCACAATTAGAATTGTTTTTAAATGACGAAAATTTTATTAGCGGTGGCCCTACGGATGAAACACCGGTGATGATTTTAAAGGTGTTTGATGAAAATGGAATTAATACTGTTGGAAATGGAATTGGACACGATATCACAGCAATTGTAGACGAAAATAGTTCCGAACCTATTGTTTTAAATGATTATTATTCAAGCGATTTGGACTCATATCAATCGGGGGAAATAAGATACCAATTAGCTACCCTGGAACCGGGAAGTCATACCATTGAAGTTAAAGTATGGGATGTAAACAACAATTCATCAACAGTTAAAACTGATTTTGTAGTGCACCAAAAACAAAATCCAATTTTATCTCATGTTTACAATTATCCTAACCCATTTACGACATCGACTGAATTCATGTTTGAGCACAATCAATCATGTAATAACTTAGATGTCCAAATACAGATATTTACGATTTCAGGAAAACTAGTCAAAACAATTTCGGAAACTATTAACACAATTGGTTTCAGAAACGAAGGTATCAAATGGGATGGACGCGACGATTATGGTGATAATTTGGGACGAGGTGTTTACATTTATCGCTTGAAAATTAAAAATCAAGACGGTCAATCAGGAGAAAAAACAGAAAAACTCGTTTTGTTGAAATAAATTATAATAAAAGTTTTCGTTTTACGTATATTTACCATCTCATTTGTTTATGAGTATTAAAACAACCAAAGTTAATATGAATAAATTCTTTTTAATAGCCATTTTATTTATTTTCTCTGTTAATTCTTTTGCACAACCAACTGGTGGCAGTGGTGCATCGGATAGTGATTTACAATTGAATACGATTACAACAGCGCTACCATTCATGGCAATCACACCTGATTCGCGCGCGGGGGGTATGGGTGATGCAGGAACGGCATTGAGCCCAACATCAACTTCTGTTTACTGGAATACCTCGATGATTTCGTTTGCCAAGGAAAAGTCTGAGTTAAGTCTTTCTTACACCCCATGGTTGAGACAATTAACGAATGACATACATCTTTCCTATCTTTCATTTTACTACAAAGTAAACAGATTGCATTCCGTAGGTGGTGCACTGAGATTTTTCAGTTTGGGCGAAATAACTTTTACAGACGCGTCAGGAAATGTCATACGAGACGATAAACCGAGCGAATTCGAATTAACAGGTGCCTATGCTTTCAAACTATCTGATAAGTTCAGTATTGGCTTGAATGGGAAATTTGCATACTCAAATCTTACAGGTGGATTAACAGTTGGTGGAGTAAATACTAAAGCCGGAATTGTTGGAGCAACAGATTTATCATTTACCTACTACAATGAAGATGCTAAAATTGGAAAAACAAAAGGATCATACACCTTTGCAACCACGATTAATAATGTAGGTAACAAAGTTGCATATTCTGAATTATCTCAACGTGATTTTATCCCTATGAATTTAAAAATTGGTAATGCTTTCAAAGCTAATTTTGACAAGTATAATTCAGTGACATTTGCTGTTGATTTACAAAAGTTGTTAGTTCCAACACCAGCTTATTATGATGTAATTGATGGGACTTACACTTTGATTTCAGGCAAATCGGATGATGTTGGTGTTGTTTCAGGAATGATTCAATCCTTTTACGATGCTCCTGGAGCTCCTTTGACTGATGCAAACGGTGATTACATTCAAAATACTGATGGAACTTATCAAGTAAAAAAGGGTTCCAAATTAGTAGAGGAATTGACCGAAATCAATATTGCGGGTGGAATAGAATGGTGGTATAACAATGTTTTAGCTGTGAGGGGTGGAGTATTTTACGAAAATAAAAACAAAGGGAACCGTCAATTTATCAATTTAGGGGCAAGCTTTAAATACAACATGTTTGGAATTGATTTTTCTTATTTAGCATCAATCAGTGGAAGACAAAGTCCTTTAGCCAATACGCTACGATTTACATTAAGATTAAATCTTGATGGAAAATCATCTGGTGGAAGCGAGAAAAAAGAAGGTGTTTAATGAAAATTCGTGTGGGTCACGGGGTTGACGTTCATAGACTTGAAGGTGGTTACAAGTTATACCTAGGAGGTTTGGAACTAGAATCTGATTTGGGTGCTGTTGGTCACTCAGATGCTGATGTATTGCTTCATGCTATTTGTGATGCACTTCTTGGAGCTGCAAATTTGAGAGATATAGGATTTCATTTT
>JBIIHD010000371.1:0-2507 GCA_044236095.1 Crocinitomicaceae bacterium
GAACTGTAACTTTTGCAACTTTATAAAGCACAAAAAATGGAAAAAACTCCGGAAACATTTTGAAAAAAATTCAAGCGATTTATCCCACGGCAGAGTCTTACATGAATTTCCAGGGCCAGATGCTGTTTTAGATGTTTTACCAACGTATTATTCCAAAAATTATGTGGTTCTATCCAAGGATGGTGTACAGCATATTTCAGTTACTTGGCAAATAGGTAGGATCTATAAAACAGCTCAGTTTTTCACCCGAATTCTCTACCCTATTTTCGGCAGAGTAGTTTTTCCTTACACAAATGCGAGGTGGTCGAAGTTGATTAGGATTGAGGAATGGTAGAGTGATGTGAATTTATTATTTCCACGAAAAAAAACGAACATTCGAAACGAATACATCAAATTCATGTTATTAAATGGGTTTGATGATGTGAAATTGGATTATTTATTGTTTTCCAAAAGCTTCACTCCTTTAGCCGTCAAAAGTGATTTCATCTGCGAAATGGCAACTTGATTCAGTTGCAAAATTCGTTCTTCCGAAGAAATGTTTTGTTGAATCAAAAGAGCGTTGATACTTTCCATATTACTCAGAACAACCAATTGTTCCAAGGTTGCTTGATCACGAATATTTCCATCCAAATTGGGATTTTGTTTTTTCCACTCTTGTGCCGTTATGCCAAAAAGCGCCACATTCAATAAATCTGCTTCGTTTGCATAGATCATTTTTGCTTGTTCCGTGGATAAAGAAGTAGGAATCAAATTTTCCTTTATTGCATCTGTATGAATATGGTAATTTATTTTTGAAATCATTCGTTGAACCGACCATTGGAGATTGTGTTGGTTTGATTCTACTTCCTTTAAACGTTGAAATTCACTAACCAAATACAATTGAAACTCAGGACTTAACCACATAGCAAAATGAAAAGCTAAATCTTTATTAGCAAATGTACCTCCATACCTCCCCGATTTCACAAATAATCCAATTGCTTTTGTCCGTTCAATCCATTGACCAGCCGACATTATAAATCTATTAGTACCGGCTTCACTTCCAATTACCCCGAATTCGGTGTAGTTAAAATTTGAATTATGAATTTGTTCCCAAATCCCCAAGTATTCAATTGTATTTTTATTTGAAATCCATTTTCCAATTAAACCACTTCCCTCTTTAATGCCAGATGTCATGTCAGTTAATGAAATATAATCGCTTTTCTCTTTAATTAAAACTTGAACTTTTACTCCTTTTACTTCAATTTCCTTTTTCATACATTGCTTTTATTTAAATATACGAATTAATAATCATTATATTGATTAGTTATTAATCTTTTATTTCGTAATTTCAATAGAAAAATTAAAAAATGTCAAAATCTTATTCAAAAATTTGGGTACATGCCGTTTGGTCAACAAAGAATCGAATGCCCTTGATTCATCCTAAAATTGAACAAAAACTCTTTGATTTTCTAAAAGATGAATTGAAAAAAATGGGTTGTATGGTTTCTATTGTAAACGGTATGCCCGATCATGTTCATTGTTTATTTGGTATCAACCCTCAAAAATCAATAACAGAAATCATCAAACAAATCAAGGGAAGTAGTTCCCATTTTGTTAACAGCAATAATCTCATTCAAGAAAAATTTATATGGCAACGAGGTTTCGGTGTGTTTGGTGTTTCGCATTCGGCGGTTGATAACGTATATTATTACATTCGCAACCAAAAACAACATCCCTTTGCTTCGCTGAAGCTACGCGAAAGCAAGACAATAAACGAACATTCGAAAACGAATACATCAAATTCATGGAATTGCATGGATTTGATGATGTAAAATTAGATGGTGAATAAATCGTTGAAACGATTATCGTGTGGTGCGATTCCTCCTAGGGTCGGGATTAATCCCGACCCTAGGAGTGCACCCGACCCAAATACCCAAACCATTACAATGGTTTCTCAATAACCAAAAAATAAAAAACAACTCAATTGAGACGTTTAATTTGCATTTATTTCTAATCCTTATCACTCCCCCTCTAAAAACAACTTTTTTAATTCGGTTGCTTCTGATGCTTTCATTTTACCTGCGAGAATTAAACTCAATTGTTTTCGTCTTAACGCTCCTTCGTAGCGTACTTTTTCTTCCTCTGTTTCCGGAATTAATTCAGGTACTTGAATGGGACCCCCATTTTGATCCACGGCAACAAAAGTGTAAATTGCCTCGTTGCATTTTTCTCGTTCACCCGTAACTGGATCTTCTACAAAAACATCCACAAAAATCTCCATGGAAGAAGAAAAAGCACGAGAAACTTTGGCTTCCAGCGTTACAATAGAAGCATGTTTAATTGGGCGTTGAAAAGAAACGTGATTAACCGAAGCAGTAACTACAACACGTTTTGAATGTCGATGTGCTGAAACACTTGCAATTACATCCATCCAGGCCAATAATTGTCCTCCAAATAGATTTCCTAAAGTATTTGTGTCATTTGGTAAAACTACTTTGGTAGTTATCGAAAGGGTTTCTGACGCTAAT
>JBIIHD010000372.1:0-2505 GCA_044236095.1 Crocinitomicaceae bacterium
ATGAAACATTGTAATTTGCCTCATTGAATGAAGGATCATTGGATGTCCATTTATATCCATATTTCAAGAAACCGATTCCAACTCCCAAATACGGATCAAATTTATCGTTGCGCATTTCAAAATGATAAGCACCTCTTGCCATAATAGATAGGGTTGACCATCGGTATGAATAATCGTAATTAAATCCATCCACCCACTTTCCACCATAACTGGAATAAGAAACGGCTAAACCAAGCCCAAAACGATCAGTCAATGCGCGTTCAAAACTCACAAAGGCAGGACCGAATCCTGAGAATTTATACCCACTGTTTGCTTGATAGGCTGACAATAATCGCCCATACCCCAATCCAAGACCATATCCGGCTTGAATAAAGTTGTTTTCTTTTTCAAATGCTTGAGCATCTGCTTGTTGTATCGACATAGAAATCGATAGAAATAATAGAATTTTTTTCATACATATAAATTTTAGATAGACAAATATAAATAAAATTCATAAACTAACCATATATGTTTAGTTAATTACGTAAATTCATTAGGAATTTGGCAGAAATGGACAAATCTGCCTTCAATAAAAAACTGGGTTTACTAATACGTACAAAGCGAATTGAAAAAGGATTAACTCAATTGGAATTAGCGGATAAAATGAATTTAGACTACCAATACATCTCACGAATAGAACGAGGTTTGATTACGCCTACTGTTTTTTGGATGAAAAATTTATGTGAAGCGCTTGATATAAAGTCTTCTTCTTTTTTAGAAGAATTTGAGGAAATGCATTGAAATAAAAGAATTTTCAATAACCCAAGATCAATTTTCAAAAAGAATTTTCAATAACCCAAGATCAATTTTCAAATTGAACTCTTTCCATCATAAAAATTAAAGTGCTCCTTCTTTGAGAGAATAGGGGGACAAATACGTTTCTTTAATTCCTAGTTTATCGATAATCCATTTCGTTTTTACGGCTGCAAAAGGCGCCATCTTTTTTCGAATAGGTATAATCCATGGATTCAGATCGCGCTCGGCTTGGCTCGTAAAAATAAGTTTTTCAAGTTCAGTATAAAATTCTGAAAAAGGTAAAAGAATCGATTCATCCAAATTCTCTATTCGTGCATTGTGAATGAGTTCATAAAATGTTTCAAAACTTCCAGACGAACCAATTAGCCGATCTACTTGAAGCGTATCAAAGAATCCATCTGCTTGTTCTTCAAGCCAATCTTCAAGTTTCTTAACTTGACTCACCGTTATCGGATCACTAAAGTCGAACAACTGAAAAATACGAGAAACTCCGATATTCAGGCTGGTTTTCTGTTGAATTCCATTTTTATCGGCTAGAATAAATTCTGTACTTCCGCCGCCTATATCCATAATTAATGACGGTTTTTCAAACGCTATGGTTTTTTTGACACCTAAATAGATGTAACTTGCTTCCTCCTCACCGGAGATTACTGTAATATGAATTCCAATATCTCTACGAATCCGTTCTACAAATTCAACTTGATTTTTCGCATCGCGAATGGCACTTGTTCCGATAGCTTGAATTTCAGAAACACCCATCGATTCAGCCATGTTTTTAAAATGCCTTAAAGCTTTTTCGGCACGTTGGATAGCATCTTCAGTAATGACTTTTTGATTAATACCACCCATACCTAAAGATACGCCATCCTTCTCTGCATAAATCCTACGCCACGTTCCATTTTGGAATTCTGCAATTAATAAATTAAACGTATTGGTTCCTAAATCAATAACCGCTTTTCGAATTAGTTTTTCCTCAACCATCTTATAAAATGTTTGAATGACAAGCGATGGCCAAATTGTAAAATCCCATTTTTATAAATGCGTGCAGCAATTTGAATCGTAATAACAGAAGAAATTACCAAGGCTAAAAATGACAGGAGCAACGTATACGATTGTCCATCATAAAAGCCCTGAGCTAATTTAACCAAAGCAACCATGGGCGAAGTAAAAGGAATATAAAACAGGTAGTTAACCAAAGGATTTTCAGGAAATTCAACAGCTACATAACCTGCATAAATGGAAACACCAAAAAGGGCAATTAACGGAATAATAAATTGCTGACCATCACTTTCAGAGCCTGAACTTGCACCAATTGCAGCGAAAAATGCAGCATAGAAAAGATATCCTACCGAAAAAAACAATAGAAATATCGGAATCATGACTCCATAATTAATCCGATCATAAACCAATTCAACAACTTTATTCAGATGCATTGCTTCAGAGGCAACAGCGTCCTGACCTCCCAATCCTGCTAGAACTTGATTAGCGGGGTCATAGAAATCAGGAAACAACATTTCCCTGAAAAAATACAGTCCAAGAATAACAAAAATAGACCAAACGGCGAATTGAATAAATGCGACAATGCCCATACCTACAATTTTTCCAAGCATTAATTCGGATGATTTAACAGATGCCAGAATCACCTCGACAATACGATTGCTTTTATCTCTAGTTGTACTTCGTAAAATGGTCATACCAAAAAGAAAAATA
>JBIIHD010000373.1:0-2500 GCA_044236095.1 Crocinitomicaceae bacterium
TTGGAACTAAAAAACCATCCTTTGGGGCTTCATTGAAAGAGGAAGGAGGGCTTGTACTCGTTCGAAGTGTCAGGTCTGAATCCTCTGCTGAAAAAGCAGGTTTGAGTGTCAACGATGAAATAATCGCATGTAATGGTTACAGGGTTGATCAAGCTTCCTTAGAAGCGACTGTTAACTCAATGAAAGAAGGAGATGAAACAGAGTTACTAATTAGCAGAGAAGATATTATTTATTCGATAATTTTAAAAATTTATGCATATGAAGCACCAAAGTTTACTTTCACGATTAATGCGGACGAATCAAAAATTCATTTATTCGATTATTGGTTGCGCTAGTCTTTTCGTTATCTCTTTTTGTGCGTCATGTCAAAAAGCAAATTATGAAAACATTGAAATTACCAAAGGCTATACTAGTTCTGGTCTACATGGCATGTGCGAACCCTCGATTGCAATCAACCCGATGAATGTAAACGAAATAGTTGCAGGATCGATTATTAACAAATATCATTATTCTAATGATGGAGGAAAAACATGGAAGTCAAAAGCTTTAAAAAGCACTTATGGTGTTTGGGGAGATCCAGTTGTTACTTTTGACAGGTCGAGTAAGGTTTATTATTTTCACTTGGCGGATTACAAGAAATCTTCGTGGATTGATCGTATTGTTTGTCAAGTTGCACCGAGTTTAAATGATGAATTTTCGGATGGGACATTTCCTAGGCCCAATGGTTCAAAAGCACAAGATAAACACTGGGTGGCACTTCATCCAAGAAATAATACATTGGCCTTAACTTGGACTCAATTTGATAAATATGATTCAGATTTACCTGAAGATTCTTCCAATATTATGTTTTCAATTTCCAAAGACCAAGGAAAAAGTTGGAGTGATCCATTGCGGATAAATAAATTTGCTGGAGATTGCTTAGATGGTGATAACACAGTCGAAGGTGCGGTTCCGACGTATGGCCCAAATGGTGAGTTATATGTTGCTTGGTCAGGACCCAAAGGTTTGGTATTTCAAAAATCCTTAGATGAGGGAAAATCATGGTTGCTAGAAGAGAAATTAATTGCAAATCATCCAGGGGGTTGGACTTTTGAAGTGCCAGGAATTAATCGATGTAACGGGCTACCTATTTTGATTTGTGATCAAAGCACTGGCCCAAATCGAGGCACATTATATCTCAACTGGGCTGATCAACGAAATGGTGAGGATGATACTGATATTTGGTTAATGAAATCAACTGATCAAGGAGAGTCATGGTCTGAACCCATTCGAGTTAATCAAGATGTTCCGGGGAAACATCAGTTTTTTACTTGGTTGACAATTGATCAATCAAATGGCAACTTACATTTTGTGTATTATGATAGAAGAAAATACAACAATAATCAAACTGATGTGGTGTGGTGTACCTCAAAAGACGGTGGTAAAACTTTTGAAGAAACTATCATTTCAGATAAATCTTTCACACCGTACAAACATGTTTTTATCGGTGATTATTTGAATATTTCTGCCCATAATGGGAAAGTTAGACCAATTTGGCCACGAATGGACGAGGGGAAATTAACGCTTTGGACAGCGATAATTGATCAATAATTAGAAATAAATCGGGTAGACTTTCATTTGTTTGCCTCGAATTGAAATAGCAGGAGCAGGAATTTTTAAATAATTCAGAGATGAAAGTATCTTTTTGATTGTTTTATTTTTTACAGGGATTTTTTTCAAATCTAGATCAAGACTCAGATAATATTCAGCTTTTGAGTAATATGAAATTCCATTTTGATCTATATAATTTGTTTGATCACCCACAATTCGTCCATCGATTCCGTATCCTATAGAAACACAAAGCCATTTCGGGAATTGGTTGTTCTTAGAAAAAATACTAGGCGAAAAGCTTAACCAATAAGTTTGTCCATTATAATCTTTTAAAAATCTCTCTGCATGATTAGACCCCAGTGTATTTGGTCTAAGTGCTGCATATGAAGTTGGATGATATGAAAATTTCGGCAAGAATTGTTGTTCTTTAAGAGTTAACTCTTGACTCAAGAAAATTCCTGTACCTAGTAAGTTAAAAAGAACATCACCCCAAGAAAAACCGTATCCTGAACTAAATCCATCAAAAATTTCCAATGTTGTTTGATATCCTAATCCGATTGACGAACCTATAATGGCGGACTTTTTTTGAGACATTCCTGTCCATTTATACAAATCTGAACAAGTTCTTGAAAATTGATATGCGGAATAACTATGCCCGTATTTATCTACGTTGCCCCAATTTCCAAAATCATCAAAGAAATGGAAGCTTGAATTCGCATTTTGAGCATACCATACTTGATACAAGGCAGTAAGTGAACTAATTTCAACGTAGGATGCCAAGCCAGATGCAATCCAAATTCTTTTTTTAGAGGGTTTTTCTGTGTTGGAAAAAAAACGAGATTGACTAATTGAATAATTACTCAAAAAGATATTAATAATGAAGAGTAGAAAAAAAAACCGAATAATATTT
>JBIIHD010000035.1:0-8219 GCA_044236095.1 Crocinitomicaceae bacterium
TTCCTTTTGCATTAGGCGAATTGTTTAGAGGCATTAGACAGAGAGAAGCATAAGAAAGCTCATTTAAAACTTCATGGTGAGGTAAAAAATTTTTTTGCTCGAGATAAGGAGATAAACCATTTTCATTAATTTTACTAAGTACTGAAATATCAATTGCTCCAATTAATTTGATTACCAGGTTATTTTTCCAGGATTCATCTTCTTTTATGCATTGACCTAGAAAATCCCAAAATTTTACAGGATTTCTGTCCGCATTCAGTGAGCCATGATGGAAAATGATCAATTTATCACTTTTTCTAGACTTAAAATTTGCAAAATCATCCGGTGCGAAACCGTTCGTGATTACGTGAATTTTACGATTCCACATTTCGGCAAATTCTTTCGCCATTTCATAGGTTACCGTTACCACTGCATCGCAATTTTTCAGCACTTGTAATTCTAAAGATTTGTGCTTTGTGATTGTCTTTTGGGTCATAGGCAATTTTGAAAACCAATCTATATTTGTCCAGGGATCTCGAAAGTCGGCTAACCATTTTATCTTAGTTTGCGCTTTAACTCCCATAGCGATTAGATGTGTACTATGTGGAGGTCCTGTCGAAATTATATGGGAAAAATGTTCTTTTTGTTGCAATTCAACAATTTGTTTGATTGCAGGTTTAATCCACATTTTCTTCGCATCGGGTATAAAAAAATTGGCTCGAACCCATAGTGAAATATGCTCTAGAAAAGACTGCCTTTTGTTTTCTTTCAGAAAACCGGTTTGAATTCGCTCCGATTTTTTCTTTCCTGTCAATTTTCTGTAAACATTAAAAGGCTCCCAAATTTTCGAATGAATCACTTTTATATCCTTGACTTGATCCAGAAGTTGAAAATCGAGTATGGCTGATTCAGCATTTTCAGGCGTAAATACAGTTACATCCCAACCCAATTGATGAAGGTATCGTGCAAAGTGCATCCAACGTTGAACACCTGTTCCACCGCTTGGAGGCCAATAATAAGATATGATTAAAACTTTTTTCAATTCAACTTGGCTCGTATCGCTTGAATGGCAGTGGGAAGCCCTGATGAATTTTTCCCTCCAGCTGTTGCGAAAAAGGGTTGCCCGCCACCACCTCCTTCAATATGTGAAGAGATTTCACGAATCAATTGTGAAGCATTCCATTTATTCGATTCAACTAAGTTTTCAGAAATGATCAGACTCAAGCCACACTTTTCACCTTCGTTATTTCCAATGACTCCTACAAAATTTGCTGTTTCTCCTTTTAACTGAAAGAGGATGTCTTTAACAGAATTTGAATCAATTGTAACAACCTCACCCAAAAAGTTGATGCCATTTAGTTCGATGATTTTCGACTTCAATTCAACTTTTAAACCTTTCGCTTTTTCACGCTGAAGTTGTTCTAGTTCTTTCGTTAATTGTTGATTTTTAGAAATTAAATCTTCAATGGCTTTTTCTAAATCTTTTGGATTTTTAAGCATTAATCTTATTGCATCAAGCTTTTCGGCTTTTCCCTTGAAGTAGGTCTCAGCTGTATTACCGGTTATAGCCTCAATTCTTCTAACTCCCGCGGCAACTGCCGATTCAGATGTTATTTTAAACAGTCCAATCTTCGAAGTGTTAGAAACGTGAATTCCACCACACAATTCAACTGAATAGCCAAATTTAATTACTCGAACATTTTCTCCGTATTTTTCTCCAAAAAGAGCCATTGCTCCCATTGCTTTTGCCTCATCAATCGGAACTGTTCGACGTTCATCTAAAGAGATGTTTTGGTGAATGGAATTGGTTACAAGGGATTCAATTTGCTCCATTTCCTCATCTGTCACCTTAGCAAAATGTGAAAAGTCAAAACGTAAATATTCCGAATTTACCAATGATCCTTTTTGTTCAACATGCGTTCCCAAAACAGTTCTCAAGGCATGATGCAACAAATGGGTAGCCGAGTGATTCAATGAAGTTTTATCTCTTCTTGAAATATCCACTTGGGCAGAAAAATCTCCAGACAAACTCGAAGGTATTTGATCAGTTAAATGAATAATTAAGTTATTTTCTTTCTTGGTATCAAAAATCGAAATGCTGTCACTACTATTTTTTAAAAAACCTTTATCGCCAACTTGTCCACCTCCCTCCGGATAAAATGGAGTTTGATTTAAAACAAGTTGATAAAAGGATTTTTGTTTTTGAGAAACTTTGCGGTATTTTGTGACCTGTACTGTGGCTGAATCCGTATCATATCCAATAAATTCGGTTGTTACATCCGCATTCACTTGAATCCAGTCATCTGTTTCAACGGCCGTTGCTGCGCGAGATCGGTCCTTTTGAATTTGTAATTCTTTTTGAAATCCTTCTTCATCAACGCTTAATCCATTTTCCCGAGCTATCAATGAGGTTAAGTCTAGTGGAAATCCGTAAGTATCGTACAATTCAAATACAGCATCACCAGAAATAATGGATTGATTTTTAGATTTCGATAATTGAATTAAGTCATTTATTCTTTTAATTCCTTGCTCAAGCGTTCTGAAAAAACTATTTTCTTCCTCTCGAATTACTTTAGCAATTAGTTCTTTTTCACGAATTAATTCTTGGTATGGATTACCCATTAATTCAACTAAAATAAGTGATAAATTACTGAGAAAAGATTCTTTTAAATCTAAAGATTGATATCCATATCGAACTGCTCTTCTCAATATTCTTCTAATTACATAGCCAGCGCCATTGTTGGCTGGTAATTGTCCGTCTGCAATTGAGAATGCGATAGTTCGAACATGATCGGCAATTACACGCATCGCAATATCTGTTTCTTCCGATTTTCCGTATGGAATACCTGAAACTTTCACCATGTGTTGAATAAGCGCTTGAAATAAATCCGTATCGTAATTACTTTGTTTTCTCTGTAAAGCCATTGCTAGTCTTTCCAAGCCCATTCCTGTATCTACATGCGTTTCAGGTAAAGGTTCAAGCGAACCGTCAGCCTTTCGATTGAATTGCATAAATACATTATTCCATATTTCTATAACCTGAGGATGATCATTATTAACTAATTCCTTTCCATTTGTTTTAGATCGCTCATTTTCATTGCGCAAATCCACATGAATTTCCGTGCAAGGACCACATGGACCTGTATCTCCCATCTCCCAGAAATTATCTTTTTTTGAAGCTAGAATGATTCGATCTTCTGAAATGAATTTTTTCCAAATTAAATAACTTTCTTCATCTTTTGGAACGTTATCTTTTGAATCTCCTTCGAAAACTGTCACATATATTCGATCAACCGGAATCTTATATACTTCAGTCAATAATTCCCAAGCCCAGGCAATTGCATCTTCTTTAAAGTAATCTCCAAAGGACCAATTTCCAAGCATTTCAAACATGGTATGATGATAAGTATCAACCCCAACTTCCTCTAAATCATTGTGTTTTCCTGAAACGCGTAAGCATTTTTGTGAATTGGCAACACGTCGATTCTGAGGAGTCTGATATCCCAAAAAATAATCCTTAAATTGATTCATGCCTGCATTGGTAAACATCAATGTGGGGTCATTCTTAACAACCATAGGAGCAGATTGAACAATGAGATGTCCTTTGCTCGCGAAAAAATCGAAAAATTTTTGACGGATTTCAGAAACGGTCATTATATTAAATTTTAGGTTGCAAAGGTAGGAAAATGACTTGAAAAGACATCTACAATGAATTATTCTAGAAAGAAGTTTTTGCCGAGGGATTAAAAAAAAGAAAGTTGTGAATCTAATCGATTAAAAGGTTTTTGAGCCTCAGGGCAATTTGAGTTAGAGCTAAGGATGATTTTTTTATCAACAAAATAACTGGTCAATAGAAAGTCTACTGATGTTTTCATAATTCTATCCCAATTTAAGCGACCTTCCAACCAGGTTTCTATTTCAGAATCAGGTAGTATAACAGGCATACGATTTTTAGTATTATGTATTTGTGACATAAATTCATTGGCCTCAGTTGTTAAAATGGTAAAAGATTGATAAATCTCGCCCGTTACTTGGTCAATGTTTATATCCCAAAGTCCCGCCATATATAGAATATCTGATTTTGGAGAAAAGATAAAATGCGGGACTTTTTCAGACCCTATTTGCTGCCATTCATAAAAACCGGAAGAAGGAATAATACATCGATTTGAATGGATTAAATTCTTGAATGAAACCTTAGACTCTACCGTTTCTGAACGACAATTTAACGTTTTTGAAGCTATCTCTTCTTTTTGACCGCTAAACCAAGATGGCACCAAGCCCCAATTCATAATTTGAATTTGGTGTGAATTATTTATTACCGGCCATTCTGGAAAGGTAAATCCACTCACATGATGATATTTTACACTTGGTAAATTTTGTGGGATTTGTTTCCCGTATTTTTGAGCTAATTCAATGTTTTCTGAGGTAGAAGAATTACTGTAGCACACTCGAAACTATTTGCGATTCAAGAAGATTTGTAAAGTGATATCAAACCCAGTAGACAGGTATTGATATTTTAAATTATCAGTAGTATTATTTGTTTTAGCTTGACGACCGAAATAGAATCCTGCATATAAAGATGGTTCAAGCGCGACAGTTTCAGTCAGGAAAAAGTCATATCCTAATTTTAATTTAGATCCAAAGTCAAAAGTTGCATTTTTTGACAAGTTAATCGGAATGTCAAATTGACCAAAAGCATTCCCTGAATAGTAATAGCGAGAAAAAGGACTTAATTCCACGGTAGTTGCTGAATTCACTGTACTCCCGTTTATTTTTGATGAATTTGAGGTAAAACCTACACTTGCCCCAATACCCATATTTTCAGCTAAGAATAATCCTGCTGTAGGAGCAACAGTCATTTCAGTAAAAGTTGTTTTATTTCCAGTTCTATAATTAAAATCAAACAATCCCCCTAATAGGAATGCACCTTGATTCATTTGACTCATCGAGTAGGATACTGAAAATAAAAGGATTGCAAAAACAATTAATTTCTTTTTCATATTTAACATTTTGGTAAATATAAAAAAAATGTAAATTCTTCTTGAAATTGAATAAGATTAATTCTGATTTATTTTTCTAACCATTGTCAAAATAGTAGCCAAAGCAACTGTTTCTCCTGTTTCATCATACACATCTACCAAAAATTTAACAATTCCTTTAGCGATATCGTCTTCAGATCTTTTTTCTTGATCAATTTTTTCTTTTACTGTAAATCGAACACCTAAGGTCGCCCCAGGATAAACTGGTTTTGTAAAACGAGCTTCATCTATTCCATAATTCAATAAAACAGGACCTTTTTTGGGGTCTACGAATAATCCTGCTGCTTTAGATAATACAAAATATCCATGAGCCACACGCCGTTCAAAAATAGTTCCTTCCAGTGAAGTTGCATCCATGTGCGCATAGAAATTGTCTCCTGAAACATTCGCAAAATTCACGATATCAGCGTCTGTAACTGTATGTTTATGCGTAAAAACCGTCTCTCCAATTACTAATTCTTCAAAGTGTTTTCTAAAAACATGTGGATTTGCTTCTGGCATTTCTGCACCAACTTGAAATTGATTTGTAATTGCTGTGATGGTAGTTGGATGTCCCTGAATAGCTGTGCGCTGTAGATAATGTAAAACTCCACGTTTTCCTCCCATTTCTTCTCCGCCTCCTGCACGACCGGGACCTCCGTGAGTCAATAAAGGCATTGGGGAACCATGACCAGTACTTTCCTTCGCACAATCTTTATTAAGTACAAGAATTCGACCATGCATCGAAGCTGCTCCAAGGACGTATTCAGTTGCCTCTTTATTATCAGGTGTTACGATTGAGGATACTAACGAACCTTTACCCATTTTTGCTAAACGAATGGCGTCATCCAAAGTCTTGTATGGCATAATCGTGGAAACTGGTCCGAAAGCTTCAATATCATGACAAGCCGTTTTATTGAACGGATCAGAATTTCTGAATAGTATAGGGGAGAAGAATGCTCCTTTTGCTTTGTCTGCTCCGACAACATCAAATTCATCTAAACTTCCAAATACAATTTCTTGTGATTCTTTTAATTTTTCAACGTTTTCTCGAACGCGCTGAACTTGCAATTGAGTTGCTAATGAGCCCATACGAACTCCTTCAACACTCGGATCTCCCATTTTAACTGAGGCTAATCTAGCTGAAATTCCTTTTTGCACTTCTTCTAGGAGATTTTCAGGAACAATGATTCGTCGAACCGCTGTACATTTTTGTCCTGCTTTGATTGTAATTTCTTTGACGGTTTCTTTAATAAACAAATCAAACTCTTCTGTTCCTGGAACTGATTTTTCGCCAAGAATAGTGGCATTTAATGAATCTGCTTCTAAGTTAAATGAAACACTTTCAGCAGCAATTCTCGGATGAGCTTTTAACAGTTTTCCAGTGGCTGCACTTCCAGTAAACGTTACCACATCCTCCGTTTGAACGTGATCGATAATGCCTCGACCAAGCCCACAAATTAATTGCAAGCAACCTTCAGGAAGTATTTTAGAATCGATGATATCTCGAACCATCACTTCGGTCAAATAACAAGTAAATTCAGAAGGTTTAACAACGGCAGGAACACCCGCCATTAGATTGACAGCGATTTTCTCCAGCATTCCCCAAATTGGAAAGTTGAATGCGTTGATGTGAATAGCAACACCT
This sequence comes from Crocinitomicaceae bacterium, assembly GCA_044236095.1. Classification (GTDB taxonomy): domain Bacteria; phylum Bacteroidota; class Bacteroidia; order Flavobacteriales_D; family Crocinitomicaceae; genus UBA952. The sequence continues at coordinate 6,646 of JBIIHD010000035.1, forward strand.
TCCTTTGGTATCATGATATGATGACCAATGAAAGTTCCATTTTTGGAAAGTGGCGCCGCAATTCCATCTATGTAATAAGGTAAGTCAGGGAATTGTCTCCGAAGTGAAGCGTTGGCAAATAAATTCCCAATTCCACCTTCGATATCTATCCATGAATCAACGCGCGTAGCCCCTGTCCATGCACTTGCTTCGTAATATTTTTCTTTTTTTTCAGTTAAGAATAAGGCTAGTGCTTTGAGCATTCTTCCTCTTTCTTGGAAAGTCATTTTTCGAAGAACTTCAGCTCCTTTTTTTCTTCCGAAGGCTAAAACATCAGAAAAATCAATTCCTTCACTCGATACTTCTCCAAGAACTTCTCCAGTGATTGCATGATTTAAAATTGTTTCAGTGCCTGATCCATCTACCCATCGACCAAGGACATAATTTTGATAGCGACGCATAACTTTAGTTTAATTTGGGAACAACCAGCGGTATAAATCGTTGAAATTGGCATATACAACCATTGAAAGAAGTAAAATCATTCCTGCATATTGGGCGTATTCTAGCACTTTTTTGTTTGGCTCTCTACCGGTTATCATTTCATAAATCAAAAATACGACATGCCCTCCGTCAAGTGCAGGAATTGGTAGGATATTCATAAACGCAAGAATGATGGAAAGAAAAGCTGTAGTTAACCAGAACTGTTGCCAATCCCATGCCGGCGGAAACATATTGCCAATAGCAGCAAAACCACCCATTTGCCCAGCACCTTTTTTTGTAAATAAGAATTTAAATTGCGAAACATAATCACCAAGTGTATTCATTCCTGTAGTAATTCCGACAGAGAAGCTTTCTCCAAGGCCATATTCTTTTCTTTGAATCGCGTTTGAATCAACAAGGCCTGAATTTTTTGGCATAAAGCCAATCGAACCATCCTCTTTCACTATTGCTTTTAACTTAATAGTATCATTATTTCGCAAGACAGAAATCTCAGATGTTTTACCTTTTTTAGCATATAAACTTGCTTGAATTTGGTCGAAATATTCGATTGTCATTTCGTCCATTTGAATTATTTTATCACCTTTTTTTAAGGTTGACGTTGCTGCAGGAGAATTTGGAACAACTGAATCAACTTGAGTAGACTTATGTCTTAACGAAAATAGGGGCATTGCACCTTCCTGAAATAAAGTTTGACCAAAATCTTCCGGTAGATTAACCTTTTCTTTGGATCCATCAGGATGCTGAACTGTTAATACTCTGGCATCTCGCAAAAAGATTTCTTTAGTCAATTCATTTGGGCTCAAGACTGGTTTGCCATCTACTTCCAAGATGTTATCACCGGATTTAATATTGTATTTCGCTAAATAACCATGAACTGCAAGACCATGCTTTAAATCAGTTGGTTTTACTTCTTCTTTCCCCCAAAAAAATACTACTCCGATGTAGATGAAGAAGCCGAGAAATAGATTGACAGTAACGCCACCAATCATTACAATTAATCGTTGCCAAGCTGGTTTGGATCTAAATTCCCATGGTTCAGCAGGTTTTTCTAGTTGTTCTTTGTCCATGGATTCATCAATCATCCCGGCAATTTT
>JBIIHD010000036.1:0-8218 GCA_044236095.1 Crocinitomicaceae bacterium
ATCAAGTAGGAATTTTTTCAGTTTATAAAGATGTTGTAAAATCCGTAGTCGATATAATTTTGGAAATAAATCCTAAATATCCATATCCAAATATGTTGGTTTCAAACATGATTGAGGGTAGCAATCAACAGCGTTTTTTTGCTGAACACCTCCCAAAACTTACTAATTCAAGAAAGGAAGTGGATTTAGTTGAAGACTTTTACATGGATCTTGTATTTAAAACTTTACGAAATGATTGAAGGAAAAGAAAGCGTTATCTCACGAGGTTGGAATCTATTAAAGCCAGACGGAATTGAAATTAGAAACATATATATATTCGCTATATTTAGTGGAATAATATCACTTGGACTTCCATTGGGGATTCAAATGATCATTAATTTTATTCAACTTGGGCAATTAAGTGCTTCTTGGTTCTTGTTGGTTGGGCTTGTGGTTGCAGCGATTGGTTTTTCAGGTGTAATGAATGTTTTACAATTGAGAATCACGGAAAATTTGCAGCAACGGATTTTTACTCGGTCCGCCTTCGAATTTGCCTATCGAATTCCTAAAATAAAATTAGAAGCATTAAGAAATTATTATCACCCAGAAATTAATGCGCGCTTTTTCGATACTCTCACTATTCAAAAGGCCATTTCAAAGTTATTAATTGACTTCATGGCAGCATCCCTACAAATCATTTTTGGATTATCCCTTTTGGCATTTTACCATAGTTTCTTTATATTTTTTGGCCTCGGTTTACTTGTTTTATTATACCTAATCATTCGATTTACCTCTAAAAAAGGTTACCAAACAAGCTTAAAGGAATCGTCACATAAATATAAGATTGTGAACTGGCTCAATGAAATCAACATTGCTCGAGCTAGCGTGAGAAATGCCGGTAGTGATTTTCATCTTGCAGTCACAGACGAAAAACTTAAGGGCTATTTAAACGCAAGAAAAAGCCATTTCAGGATTTTAGTTCAACAATATGGCTATCTTATTCTTTTCAAAATTTTAATCGCTTTGTCTTTATTGATCGTTGGAGGATTACTTGTTGTAAATCAAGAAATGAATATAGGTCAATTTGTTGCATCTGAGATAATCATTGTATTGGTTTTATCCTCTGTTGAAAAAATAGTCTTGAATTTAGATTTAGTTTATGACGTTTTAACGGCCATTGAAAAAATTGGACAAGTAACCGATTTGCCTATAGAATCTCGAAGTGGGAATGAATTATTTGTTCGCTCTGATAAAGGTATACAAGTGGATATAAAAAATCTAACTTTTCAAATGGAAGAAACAAATGTTCCGATTCTCAACCAAATTTCAATGTCTATTTTACCTGGTCAAAAAATAAGCCTTGTTTCAGATTCAAGCCTGTCTTCTAAATCTCTTTTTTTAATTCTACTCGGTCATTTGAACAAGTATTCAGGAACAATTTTTTTTGATAGACAACCGTTAGACAATTTGGATCATAACGAAATGTTATCTTCAACTGGTGCTGTGCTGGCAGAGGATAAACTAATCTTTGGTTCTCTTAAAGAAAATATACTTTTTGGCAGGACAGATTTTCAATTAAAGGATGTCATTGAAATATGTGCCCAACTGGGAATTGATAAATATATTGAGCAGCTAAGCAATAAATATGAGACGCTCATTAATCCTGATTACTTGGTTATTCCGTATGATATTGAGCGAAAAATCCTTCTGGCCCGAGTCATGCTAACAAAACCCAAACTTATGTTATTGGAAAATCTATCTTCAGGTATGAACAACAAGCAGTTGGATTCATTACTCAATACAATTAAATCTGTTCAAGACTGTACTCTTTTAATTGCTAGTCAAAATCCTAAAATACACTCAATATCAGATTTTATAATCGAAATTGAAAATGGACAAATTGTGTTTAATGGAAACTATGAATCATATTCTAAAAAATAAACGCCGATGTTGAATTTATCACCCCATAATAAAAGCAACTTTGAAAAAAGTCATCTAACTTCTCTATTGCAAGTTGAAAGTAAAAAATCGTCAAAGAAATTACTCTATTCTGTATATCTTTTATTTATTATTGTAGATGTTATTTTGTTTTTACCATGGACACAGAATATCCGATCCAACGGTAAGGTAACGACTTTAAGACCAGAACAACGACCACAAACAATTAACTCACTAATTTCCGGGAGAATTGAAAAATGGTTTGTAAAAGATGGTGATAAAGTTAAAAAAGGCGATACTATCCTTTTCTTGTCTGAGATTAAGGAGGACTATTTCGATCCAAATTTAATTTCCAGAACCAAAGACCAGCTTAAGAACAAGGAAATGACTGTTTCTTCTTACAGTGACAAAATCAAGTCATTAGATAATCGTGTTGACGCTCTTTTGGATAATGGTGAGCTTCAGCTTCAACAAGCGCGTCTAAAACTTCAACAAGCTGAATTAAAAGTGAGGGCCGATAGTATTGAATATTATACAGCAATAGAGAATAATAAAATAGCAGAAGAACAATTTAAACGTTTTGAGAAATTGCAAAGGGAGGGGCTCAAATCACAAACCGAACTTGAAACGCGTAAATTAGCATTACAACGAGCCAGTGCAAGTGAAATTTCAACAAGACAAAAATACTTGCAAAGTAAAAATGACATCATAGATGCAAAATTGGGATTCAATTCAACAAGTGCTAAATTTAGAGATGAAGTTTCTAAAGCAGAATCTGATAAATTTTCGGCTCTTTCAAGCATGTATGATGCAGAAGTGGATGTAACAAAACTGCAAACTCAAGTGGTGAATTATTCTGTCCGAAATGGTATGTACTTTATTTTAGCCCCACAAGATGGTGTCGTCACAAAAACATTATCAAGCGGAATCGGTGAAACCATAAAGCAAGGTGATCCAGTTGCCACCATCATGCCTTCTAACTATGATTTAGCACTAGAGGTATATGTTCGTCCAATGGATTTGCCATTGTTACAGAAAGGGCAGCATGTTCGTATTCAATTTGATGGATGGCCTGCAATAGTTTTTTCGGGCTGGCCGAACACGAGTTTTGGAACATTTGGCGGTGATATTTTAGCCGTGGATAATTTTGCAGGCGAAGATGGTAATTTCAGAGTGCTAATTGTCCCAGACAAATCCGACCACGAATGGCCAGAAAAATTGAGAGTAGGTGGTGGAGCCAAAACTATGATTATGCTCAACGATGTGAAAGTGGGTTACGAGTTATGGCGTTTGATAAATGGTTTTCCTCCTGATTACTATGCTTCTAAAAATCCAGAAAAAAAATCAGAGAAATGAAAAAATCAGTTTTTCTAACTTTTATTTTCTTCTTTGGGTTTAAATTAAACTCTCAAACGGTATTTACCGACAAACAGTTTTTTGAAATTGTTCTAAAAAATCACCCATTAGCAAAACAAGCAGAACTTCAAACGCAATTTGGAGAAAAAGCTATTTTGTACGCACAGGGAGGATTTGACCCTAAAATTTTTACACAGACACTCCAAAAGAATTTTAATTCAACTTCCTACTATAATTTAATTCATTCGGGATTGAAGGTTCCGACTTGGTATGGACTAGAATTCAAAGGTGGTTTTGAATCGAATCAAGGGGCATTTTTAAATCCTGAAGAAAAAACACCTTCCAGTGGGTTGGTATATGCCGGAGCCTCAATAAATCTTGGTAAAGGACTTTTTATCGATCAACGTCGTGCTGAGTTATTCAAGGCAAAAGTCTATAATCAAAGCACTTTTTTCGAACAAAAACTTCAATTGAATGAATTGATCTATGAATCAGGATATGCTTATTGGGATTGGTTTTTATCCTATCATTCTATGAAAATTTTGGATGAGGGATTTCAATTAGCTAATGTTCGTTACGCGGCAGTGAAACGAACTGCTGAATTGGGCGATAGGCCAGAGATTGATGTGGTTGAAGCGGGTTTACAAGTGCAGAATCGAGAGTCTATGTTAAAGAATTACGAAGCGGAATACAAAGGTTCCGGATTCAAAATTTCTGCTTTTTTATGGAATGATCAACAAGTCCCCTTGGATTTGGATAGTCTTACGACCCCTGTAAAAATTGAAATCGTAGAAAAAGATTCAGTTTCGTTGCTATCCAATCAAGAAATTGATACTGCTCTTGCAAATCACCCTTATTTGCAAGTTACTAATTTCAAAATCAAAGGATTGGAAATCGAAAGAAAATTGAAAAAAGAGCAATTAAAACCTGAATTAGCAATTAATTATAATTTTTTAAATCAACCAATTCAATATAATCCTTTTGCGAATATGTCGATCAATAATTACAAATGGGGGTTGACTTTTGAAATGCCAATTTTATTGCGGAAAGAGCGCGGAGATTTGGCAAAAACTAATTTAAAATTGAGGGAGGAACAATTTAATTTGGAAAATAGTAAAGCGTATCTTGAATATAAAATTCGAAATGCCTTGGTTGACTATAACAATGCCTTAGTTCAAGTTGAAATATTTGAAAAAACTGTGGTTGATACTAAACGTTTATTAGATGCAGAAAAAGCGATGTTTGAATCAGGAGAAAGTTCTCTTTTCCTAATTAATGCTCGAGAAGTAGCCTATATTCAAGCAAAGCTAAAATGGGTTGAAAGCATTGCCAAATCGAAACAAGCGTATCTTTCCTTGAAGTTTAATCTTGCGCAATTGATTTAATCACTAAACATGGATTTTGCAGGTCGAAAATTAGTCATTGCAACGAAACACCAAAAGGAAAAAGTAATTGGTCCTTTGGTTGAAAATTATTTGGGCGCAGACTGGTTTGTGAATTCATCATTTGATACAGATCTATTAGGAACTTTTAGCGGAGAAATTGAACGAAAAGACGATCCTTTAACGACCTTGAAAAACAAATGTCTTTTGGCAATGGAAGCGGCTAATTGCGATTTGGGAATTGCAAATGAAGGATCGTTTGGACATCATCCAACCTTATTTTTTGGTCATGCCGATGATGAATTAGTGGTTTTCATCGATAAAAAAAACGACTTAGAAATCTATGCGCGGGAGCTTTCAACGGAAACTAATTTTGGTGGTACAGAGATAAAAAGTCTGTCTGAAGCTGAGGAATTTGCTTCCAAACATGGATTTCCGCAACATGCTTTGATTGTAAAAAATCAGGAAGATGATTTTGTTTACATCCGAAAAGGAATTAACAATAACACTGATTTAGATCAATTCGTAAAGGAGTGCCTTTCAAGATACGGAATAGCATACTTGGAAACCGATATGCGTGCCATGTACAACCCAACTCGAATGAGAGTAATTGAACGGGCAGCTCAAAAATTGATGGAAAAAATAAATAGTAAATGTCCAGAATGTCAAACTCATGGTTTTTCAGTTAGTGAAGCTAAACCCGGTTTGCGCTGTGAATGGTGTTCCTCGCCAACAGAATCCATTTTATATCATTTGTTGACTTGCCAAAAGTGCAGTTTTAGTGATAAGCAATTTTATCCCAATGGTAAGAAATTCGAGGATCCGATGTATTGCTCTTTTTGCAATCCCTAAATCAATCAAATTCAATTGGCACATCACACATTTCACCTTTGCAACGATACACAATTGTTTTAGAGGTAATCGGTTTTTCTTGTAAAATTGGCAAAGAAAAATTGTTTCCACCAGAATAAATTGTTCCTGTTTTGAACTTTTTATTCATGTTTTGTCTGATTTTATTCGCGTTTGGACCAACTATTTCAATTTCTTCCATGGAATCGATGAGTTGTAAAAGAAGTAAAGCCCAATTAGAATAACCCGAACCATACATTTCCATTCCTTCGTAAACGTTGGCCAACATTTGTTCAGCATGTGCTTTCCATTCTGTTTTCCTGTAAAAATAAGATAGTGAGTGGAAATTGTGCGCCATAACTGAATTACTTGCGGGAATTACATTGTCGTTTAATTCCATTTTTCGGGCAATCAACTCCGTGTCAACACAAGTGTAATAACACATTTTGGTATGCGAATCCTGAAAATTAGTTTCAACTGATTCAATTAGATTTTTAGCAATTTCGAGCCAACTTTCTTCAAAAGTAACTTGATACAAATCAATAAACGCTTTAATTACAAAAGCATAATCCTCCAATACACCATCAATTTTTGAAACTCCATTTTTATAAGTTCTCCAAAGTGTATTATCGGATTTCAATTGATTGGATTCAATCCAAGAAGCTGTCTTGCGAGCTAATAGAACAAAAGTTTCATCATTAAAGGCAGAATAGGATTCGCATAAACCAGAAATCACCATTGCATTCCAAGAAGTCAAACATTTATCATCCATTCCTGATTTGATTCGTTTATTTCGAATATGCAACAAAGAATCGTTAACAGATTTAACTTTTTGCTTCAACTCTTCAACTTTCCAATTATGCCTTTTCGCAAATGTTTGATCCGTTTCGTTTCTTAGAAGAATATATTTTTCATCTTCCCAATATCCAAGTTGATTGATGTTGTAATATTCCTTTAACCAATCAAAATCATTTCCAAGAATGTCCTTTAGCTCACTATCGTTCCAGCAATAAAACCTTCCTTCTTCCCCTTCACTGTCAGCATCTAGAGCGCTGTAAAAAGCACCATTTGGAGATAACATTTCTCGTTCGAGCCAACTCAAAATTCCATAGCAAGTTTCTTTGTATAATTCTTTACCAAAATATTTATATGCTTTAGCGTAAATCTCTAATAATTGTCCGTTATCATAGAGCATTTTTTCGAAGTGAGGCACTTTCCACAACATGTCCACCGAATAGCGAGCAAAGCCTCCGCCAACCTGATCGTAAATTCCACCCATCGCCATTTTATCTAAGGTCAATTCAACATAGCCTAGCGTTTTATCGTTTTCTTGCCAAACACCGTATGCCAGCAAAAAATCTAAATTCGATGGTAAAGGAAACTTAGGTGCTCTCGTTGGTCCTCCCTGCGATAAATCAAAGGAATGAGACCACCGCAACACCAATTCATGTAATTTTTCAGCATCCCATTGTGTTACTCTCGCTGGATTTTCTATTAATTCAGATTGCTGAACGCCCTCTTTTAACTTTTCAGCGTATTCCTGAACTTTTTGAGGCTCATTTTTACTTGTGTGAACCAATGAACGTAATACATGCACCCATTGTTCTTTAGGAAAATACGTTCCTCCATAAACTGGACTTCCATCCGAAAGAGTAAAACAATTTAATGGCCAGCCACCACGTTGTGTCATCAACTGAACGGCAGTCATGTACACTTGATCCACGTCCGGATGTTCTTCTCTATCTACTTTAATATTAATAAAATGCTCATTCATCAGAGCAGCAACTTCTTCATCTTCAAAACATTCGTGTTCCATAACATGACACCAATGACAAGCAGAATACCCAATACTCACCAAAACGAGTTTATTTTCTTTTTTAGCAGTTTCAAATGCCTCCCTCGACCATGGAACCCAATTGACGGGATTGTGAGCGTGTTGTAATAAATAAGGCGAAGATTCGTGAATGAGCTGATTCGTATACATAATTAAAGAAACGTTAGTTGTTTAACCAAAAGTAAGAAGGGTTTGTTTAAATCTTCATATTAATCGGATTACAGTCGATAACTTTTCATAAAATCCGCCATTGCAAAATAAACAGGGGTACATTTTTCTTCTAATTTTGTTAAATCGAATAGATTTTTCACAAATGAAACAATATCACGACCTTCTTCAGCACATATTGGATAATGGAACAAAAAAAGAGGACCGAACGGGCACGGGAACCATCTCTGTTTTTGGGTATCAAATGCGTTTTGATTTAAACGAGGGATTTCCGTGTTTAACGACCAAAAAATTACATTTAAGATCGATTATTCATGAGCTTTTATGGTTTTTGAAAGGAGATACAAATATTCAGTATTTAAAGGAAAATAACGTTTCCATTTGGGATGAATGGGCGAATGAAGATGGAAATTTAGGTCCGGTTTATGGTTCGCAATGGAGAAGTTGGCCAGCAGCAGATGGACGACACATAGATCAAATTAAGCAAGTATTGGATCAAATCAAAAATAATCCCGATTCGAGAAGAATAATCGTTTCCGCTTGGAATGTAGGTGAAATTGATAAGATGGCTTTACCGCCTTGTCACGCATTTTTTCAATTTTACGTAGCAGATGGAAAATTGAGTTGCCAATTATACCAACGTAGCGCAGACACATTCTTGGGAGTTCCTTTCAACATTGCATCGTACGCACTTTTAACGATGATGATGGCA
>JBIIHD010000037.1:0-8119 GCA_044236095.1 Crocinitomicaceae bacterium
CGGGTATAACCACCGACGTCGTTTATTTCTCCTGTCAATATCAATTGATTCGTGTAATCCATGAAATAGAGATTTGTCAAGAAATTGAATCTTTTTGCTGAAAGAATATAGCCAACTTCTAAATCTTTCATTCTCTCAGATTTTGGTCTGCTTTGAGGAGTACTTTGTCTGAAATCACGGCGCACCGGTTCCCTGTTTCCAATTCCGTAAGAAAGAAATACATTTTGGTTAAATTGACTTTCAGAAAGAGTGTAAGAAATTAGAAATTTTGGATTGAAAAAATTAAAAGTCACATTTTGCTCTATGTCTTTGATTACGCCATCAACCTGGTCATTTCCAACAAACGAATAATCTATGTGACGGAATTGCAAATCTCCTAAAAAGTTGAATTTTTTCCACTTATAAGAAGCTTTCAGGTAGTTGCTTAATTCTGATTTTTGTCCAACCTCATCGTAATAACGATCTCCTAATTCGCCATTAGAGGCAAAGCGCGCCCAAATCACCTCACCAAAATGACGACCAATGTAGGTATTTGCTGAACCTCCAAAAATCAACTGCAAATCTTTATCCGAATACGTTAAGGAATAAACACTTCCAATGAAATCATTGTCCAACCAACGACGTCGAATTAAATCGGATTGTGTGATCGTGTCATCTCCGGCAAAAACTGTATCCAACCCATACGAACTTAAATCATCTCCTTTTCTATATTCTTCGTAATAGCCACGACCATAAGTGTAATGACCTGCCACATTCAATACCAATTTTGGATTAAATCGATGTGTGAAATGCAACTGATAATTGTCTTGTTGGTAATTATCCACTTGATTTCCATACGTGTAATAATTATACGTTCTTCCTGAGTTTAACAAATTCGCTCGTTCTTCATTCGATAAGTAATTTCTATCAGCATAGGCATTCATGGAATCAATATTTCCTGAAATTCTACTTTCTGGAGTTCCATACCACGATTGATACGTGATTTCTTTCCCTGAAAAAGCAAGAGCCTTGACTACCGATTTTTTACCGACGTATGCCCCAGAAACATAATAGGATTTTAAATTGGAAGTTGCCCTATCGATGTATCCATCGGATAAAATTTGGGACAAACGAACATCCATTGAAAATTTACCATTAATTAATCCGGTTCCTGCTTTGATGGTGTTTTTTAAGGTATTAAATGAACCGTATGAATTATCCAAAATACCGTATGAATTTGCAGAAATATTGTCGGTTTTAATATTCAAATTTGCTCCAAAAGACGCCGCTCCATTAGTTGATGTTCCAATTCCGCGTTGAATTTCCATATCGCTAATCGAAGAAGTCAAATCGGGCATATTTACCCAATAAACGTCGTGCGATTCAGGATCGTTTACCGGAATTCCATTGATTGTAACATTGATTCGCGATGCATCTACTCCTCGAATGCGAATTCCCGTGTAACCAACTCCGGCACCGGCATCAGAGGTGGTTACCACAGAAGGCGTAGATTCTAATAAGAAAGGTAAATCTTTACCAAAATTATTTTTTTCCAATAAATTACTTTTCTTGATTTTTAATGTGCTAGTAGACAAATCATTCGTTCGCGTTCCAAGAACTTGAAACTCTTCCAGTAGTTTGGCATCTCGTTTTAATTTCACATCTTGTTGGATAGCAGCATCTATTTTGGTTAAAACCATTGAATACGGCTCATATCCCATTTTTTCAAATGTTACTTGAATTGACTCATCGTTTTTTATAGCTGCAAAAGTCCAACTGTATTTTCCTTTTCTATCTGTCCAAGTATAATATTCAGCCAAGGAAGAATTTGATAGGTCGATACTTATTTTAACACCAGAAATAGGAATCCCAGACTCATCAGTAACGGTTCCATAGATTCCATTTTGACTATAAAAAGTGGAGGTTAAAAAAAGTACAAAAACCGGTAAATAAATAAATCTTGTTTTCATTTTCTAAAAATTAAACAAGAACAAGGGGCTAATTCTTGGCGATTAAACATTCATTAGCACAGTCATCTTCCCTTCGCAGGCATTATCCTAATCAGGTTCAATGGGTATAATCTCAGCCGTTTGACGGGCACCCCTTAGAGACATTGCAAAATTAACAGATAATTTTAAGAAAGGTTTTAGTATATCAGAATTTTATTTTTTTATCGTGGTTTTGATAATTTACCGAACTATTCACAATTCCGACTTAGCGCCATATATACATCCAAATCGTTAGGGTCAAGTGATGAAGCCTTTCTCCAATCCATACAAGCGCCTGTTTTATCCCCACTCTTAAGTTTCGCTACTCCACGATTGTAGTATGCCTTTGTATAGTTAGGATCTAGCTGGATAGCTTTACTGAAATCAGAAATAGCCTCTTTATATTGGGAAGAATTGTTTTTAGAAACGCCACGATTATGGTATGCTAATTTGTAGCTAGGATCAAGTTCAATTGCCTTAGTATAGTCAGCTATCGCCCCTGGATAATCAGTTAATTGATCCTTAGAAAGCCCCCGATTAAAATGTGCTTTCGGTTCATTCGGGTCGAGCTCGATGGCTTTATTAAAATCTAACATTGAACTTTGATAATCCTTTAATGCTTGTTTAGAAACTCCACGATTGATGTATGACTGTGCAAAATTAGAGTCAAGCTCAATGGCTTTACTATAATCTATAATTGCTCCTTGATAATCTAATAAATCATTTTTCAGAACTCCCCGATTATAATATACCTTTGAATCATTAGGATTAAGTTCAATTGCTTTGTTAAAATCCGTTATTGCTTCTTGATAATATTTCAATTCAACCTTGGCATATCCTCGATAATAGAATGCTTTTGAATTTGTAGATTCTATTTCAATAGCTTTATTAAAATCTGTAATTGCCCCCTGATAATCTTTTGCTAAACCTTTGGAAATGCCGCTGTTGATGAATACGTCAAAATTATTCATGCCAAGATCAATTGCCATCTTATAGTCAGCAAGAGCACCTTGAGAATCCTTTGATTTCTGCTTTGTAAACCCTCGATAATAGTATGCATTAGCATTATTTGGTTCTGCCTCAATGGTATTATTAAAATCGGAGAAAGCTCCTTTAAAATCATTTAATTCTAACTTAGACAGACCTCGATTGTAGAATAATTTTGCATTCTCAATTAAATCTTCTTCCATATTAGCTTGGTTGTAATCAGATATTGCTCCTTGATAATCTTTTAAAGCATGACGAGAGAGACCCCGATTGTAGTATGCGTCTACATATTTTGGATCTAGCTGAATTGCTTTGGTAAAATCAATAATTGCTCCCTGATCATCCTTTAAATATGCTTTTGAAAGTCCCCGATTAAAGTATGCATTTTCATTTAAAGTGTCTAACTCAATAACCTTATCGAAATGAGATAGTGCTCCTTGATAATCTTTTAATTTAGATTTAGCAAGACCACAATAATAATGTGAAGTTGAATTTTTTGGATTAAGTTCAATTGCCTTGTTATAGTCACCAATAGCACCTTGATAATCTTTTACATTTGCTTTCGAGCGTCCACGTCCTAAATATGCTTCTTCAAATTTAGGGCTGAGTTCTATGGCTTTCGTGTAATCACTTATGGCTCCCTGATAATCTTTTGCTAACACTTTTTCTTTGGCTTGATTAACTAACTTTTTTGCTTTCTTTGATTGAGAAAAGGAAAAATTTGCTAGAAGTAGGAGAAAAAGAAATGGAATAAAACGCATAATTTATAATTTTTTTAAAAGTAACTACTAAAATTAACAAATACAAATACCCATAAATTTTTGCCCCATTAATTCTAAAAGTTGCATTTGTTATTTGAATTGATAATTTTTTAAATTCAAATATACCATGTTTGTGATAGAAATAAAGACCATTAGGATTAGGTCAATGAACTTGTTGTAACCTATAATGGCTTCTTGTTAATCATTCATTTTAACTTTTGATAGAGCTGAATTGTTATAGTCATCATGAGTAGAGTCTGACTCAATAACCGTGAAAAATCTACTATTGCTCCATGATAATTACTAAATCCAAAACAAAATAGCGTATGTACTTCTCTAACAGAATAGTATTCTCAGCTAATCTTTTCATTTTATTGACATGGTATTCTCCTATGTTCGCATAGCTAAATCGATAGATTTTGTGAGAATCTTTAAATTGCACCTGAATAAAATCTCTTCCAATTTCGTAAAAAATAATATTCGAATCGGACCTACTATTTTTATATTTTTCCATAAAAATTGTAAGAATTAGATCTTACAAAATTATGAATGTAAGTAGACACTTGCTTTAAGGGTAAACCCCAAAAAAGTTAAGTAAATACCCCCAATTTTACAGGTATAAATTTTCCTTGGATTTAAAATCCTTTAAAATCGAATCTTTTTTAAAAGAAAAAGATGATTAGTATGATAAAAGTTCACTTATTGCCAAATGAAAACGATCAATCGGTAAAAATTGATCCTCCAACGAGGAAGTAAATGGAACCGGTGTATCTAAAGAAGCAACACGTTTGACAGGCGCATCCAAGTGTTCAAAGCAATGCTCAGCAATGAGAGAAGCAATTTCACCACCAATTCCACCGGTCATGCAATCCTCGTGAAGCACAATCACTTTTCCTGTTTTGCGAACACTGTTGTAGATTGTATCCAAGTCAAGCGGAAGTAGCGTTTTCAAATCAATGATTTCCATGGAAACTTCGGGATGTTCAGCAGCATAATTTTTCGCCCAATGAACCCCCATTCCGTAAGTAATCACAGATAAATCATTACCTGTTTTTTCAATACCTGCTTTTCCAATCTCTAAGGTGTAGTAATCATTCGGAATATCAGATTTAATGCTTCTGTACAAGTATTTATGTTCAAAAAACAAGACAGGATTTGGGTCTTCAATACTCGCGTTTAACAAGCCTTTGGCATCAAACGGATTGGATGGATAAACTACTTTCAGTCCCGGAGTATGTACAAACCATGCCTCATTACTTTGTGAATGAAAGGGTCCGGCTGCTGTTCCAGCGCCTGTTGGCATGCGAACGACTACATCCGCATTTTGCCCCCATCGCCAGTGCATTTTCGCTAAATTATTTACAATTTGGTTGAATCCACAACTTACAAAATCAGCAAATTGCATCTCCACAATCGCTTTCATTCCAGATATTGATAGTCCTAAACCAGCACCAACTATTGCTGACTCACAAATGGGAGTATTTCGAACGCGGTCTTTTCCAAATAAATCAACAAATCCTTCTGTTACTTTAAAAGCTCCTCCATATTCTGCAATGTCCTGCCCCATGATTACTAAATCAGGATATTTTTCCATGGATTGACGCAAAGCATCTTGAAGAGCATCGATAAAACGCTTTTCTGACTTTTCGCCCATTGCTACTTGAACAGTTGGTGTGTGAGGTGCGTAAAGATCATCCAATTCACGTTGTAAATCCGGTGTGATTTTTGGCTCTGCCAACGCAGTTTCAAACGATTTTTGAATGTATTCTTTATGTTCTTCGCGGATGCTGTTTTCTAATTCGTCGGTTAAAACACCCAATTCTTTCAAATACAAAGTATAGTTATCTACAGGATCAAACTTAGCTTTTTCTTCTTGCAATCCTTCCGGGTAGTATTTTGTCCCTGAAGCCTCCTCATGTCCTCGCATTCGAAATGTCATCAACTCCAGCAAATATGGTTTTGGTTCTTTTCGAATTTCAGCATTGATTTCTCGTACAGCTTTGATCACAGCTAAAATATTATTTCCGTCCACTTGCACAGCTTTCATTCCATAACCAATTCCTTTATCAATGAATTGTTTACATCTGAATTGCTCGACAGAAGGAGTTGAAAGTCCCCAAGCATTATTTTCAATGGCAAAAATTACGGGTAAATCCCACACAGAAGCCACATTTACTGACTCATGAAAATCACCTTCAGAAGCACCACCATCTCCTGTAAATACAAGCGTTGATTTTTTTTCATTGCGCAGTTTTGTTGCCAACGCTATTCCATCTGCAATGCCCATCTGCGGACCCAAATGTGAAATCATTCCAACTAATTTATGCTCCTGAGTTCCAAAATGAAACGAACGATCACGACCTTTTGTGTAGCCAGACATTTTTCCTTGAAATTGTGCAAAAAGTCGCGGAAGAGGAACATTTCGAGATGTAAAAACTCCTAAATTTCGATGCATCGGCAATATGTATTCATCATCGTTCATCGCATAAGCACACCCTACTGAAATCCCTTCTTGTCCCCATCCTGAAAACCATTTGGAAATTTTTCCTTGACGTAAATAAATGAGCATTTTTTCTTCAACCAAACGAGGTAAAAGTAACTTGCGATAAATTTCGATTAATTCGTTGTCATCAAAACCTGTGCGGTCAAATTCAATGTGTCTTTTAGCAAGTGTTTCCATAGGAATATATTGACTACAAAGGTAGTATTTAGTTTAAAACAAACCTTTATATCGCTATAATGTCAATAATCCAATAAAAGATATATTTTTCTAATATGATTTTACCCATTGAAATAGATATTCTTTTTGAATTTGATTCCTTTTCGAATGAGGATTGCATGGTATGTACTAGGAATATCGTGTGTCCATTCAGGTAAAATTAAAGTGATTAATTTTCGGTCAATATGGGAAAGGATACCAAAAAATATGGCTAATTCAAATGGAATTCCGGCATAATTAAATCCAATTAAGGAGGTGAAGGCAACTAACAGGGTGATTCCCCAAAATTTCGATAGAAAATTATGATGTGCTGATTCTCTTTTGAACTTTAATAGGCTAATTACATAGCAGGCAACTTCCATGATCAAAATTGTCCAAATAACGGTTGAATTGTCTGAAATTAATTTCGGGTAAAGTATCCATGTGGAAATCCCAAGTGAAAACCAGAAAATCATTTCTGTTTGACTATC
The DNA here is from genome assembly GCA_044236095.1 of Crocinitomicaceae bacterium. Classification (GTDB taxonomy): domain Bacteria; phylum Bacteroidota; class Bacteroidia; order Flavobacteriales_D; family Crocinitomicaceae; genus UBA952. The sequence goes on from JBIIHD010000037.1 coordinate 6,905, forward strand.
CATCCGCCTTAATTTTGCCGAAGAGGTGTTGTTTTTTCTCGCAATGATACCATCTAAAATATCAGAAATCAACCCCAAATACATCAAAATGATAATTGTTAATTTCGCGTTTTCACCGATGAAATAAGCTAGTAACAAAATGATAGGAGCTAAGACTAATATAAATAGAATGAGTAAAATAGGTACATTCATAATATTTAGTTAAATGTTGAAAATAAAGTTAAATTATACTTGATTTGCTTTTTCTAAGCCAACAAATCAGTTAATCAAAAACTTCTCAAATTTATTTCATTTACCAAAGGTTGGTGTTGCTTATTTCGCAAGTGCAAATTCATCACTTGCATTATTTAATTTTGAATAATGGAGAATAAATTACATTTTTGGAAAAGAATTATGTGTATGAACAAGTTTTTAACTGTGTTTTTTCTGACTAGTATAATAACTATACAAGCTCAATCCTCAGAAAAAATGAATCAACGAAGCGTAAGAAAATTTGGATATGGTTTTCAATTGTTAGGACCAACGTTGGGCGCTTCCTTTTATCTAGATTATTTTATTAATCATAATGTAAATATTGAGGGTGGCGCAGGATTGATTGGTTTTTACGGTGGGGCTAAAATCTATGGAGGGAAAAAGGAAAAGAAGCAATTATTTTCTCCTTATTTTGGACTTAATGTAGGAATGATTTCCTTACCAGACATAAATATGGGTTGGTATGGAGGATCTAGTTCGGGGTGGAATAAATTAGCATCAGTTTATGTCCCAGTTGGGATTCAATTGATGAATAAAAACGGGTTTCACTTTTCTGTGGAAGGAGCATACTTCTTTTATGGTAGCTCAACATTTTCGAGATCTATTCCATACGGATCAATACGATTAGGTAAGAATTTTCAAAAAAAAATATCTAATTATTAATTTACCATATGAAATCAAGTTTAATTGCCTTGTTTGTTTTTCTTTCGACGACATTATTCGCTCAAAATGACACGGATTCAGTTAGAGGTAATCCACGAAGTTACCGCAAATTTGGAATTGGTATTCAAGGAATGGGTCCTACCGTAATCGGTTCCATATACCTCAATTATTTTGCCACACATAATATAAACATTGAGTTGGGAACTGGCCTATTTGGTACGTATGTCGGAGCAAAGTATTATGTGGGTAAAAAAGAAAATAATCAATTGTTTTCTCCATACGCAGGAATTAATACAGGAA
>JBIIHD010000038.1:0-7910 GCA_044236095.1 Crocinitomicaceae bacterium
GTTGACAAGCAAAAAATTCGGATACTTCATATTGGTGACTCACATTTGCAATTTGACCAAGGTGCAGGAACAATTAGAAATTCTTTCCAGAAAATTTTTGGAAATGCTGGTAGGGGGTTAGTTTTTCCATATTCAGCAGCAAGTACGCATGCTACGTTCGATTACAAAACAAGCTCAACAGGAAAATGGTCTAGTTCTAGAAATATTAGTAAGGACATTAAATTTCCACTCGGTATTTCGGGAGTTACCATTCATACAAACGATTCTACAGCTGGGTTTTCGATTCAATTTTACCAATCCAAAGAAGAATTGCAGCTAGTGGATAAAATTAACTTGTTTGTTAAAACGACTGATTCAAGTTTTCAATTAAAATATAGATTAAATTCTGTGGATGAATGGACACCCATTTCAATAAAAGGAACCCCATTTCAATCTAATTTAGTAGAGCTTAAACTTCCTAAAAATTTAAATCAATCAATTGATTTCCGCGTGTTCAAAAGTGACTCGCTCCAGAATGAGTTTGAGTTTTACGGCATCCAACTTGAAAAATCTTCAAATAATGGTGTTTTATATAGTTCGGTAGGAATTAATGGGGCAAGTTTTCATAGTTTTATGAGACAGGAGCTAAACAAAGATCAACTAATTCAATTAAATCCGGATTTGGTAATTCTGGATTATGGCACTAATGATATTGCTTCCGGAATTTTCGATACAATCTATTTCAATAACTACTTGAAAAGGTCAGTAACGCTCATAAAAAGTGTTTTACCAAATGCCTGTATTTTATTGCCATCTGTGCAAGATTTTAGTGTTGGAGGAAAAAATATTGGTGTTACTTTTGACTACGCAAAATTTTTGAGAAGATTTTCCAAGGAAAATTCAGTGATATTTTATGATTATTATTGGATTGCAGGTGGAAAAAATTCAATGAAAAAATGGTACACAGCAGGATTGTCTCAAAAAGATCAATCTCATTTAAGTAAAACTGGATACATTCTAAAAGGTGAATTATATGGAAATGCCATTTTAAATTCGTTTTCGAGATTTTTATCTAATCCATCGGATTCTTTTGCTTTAGTGCGTAAAATGCCAGCGAAAATAATTCTTGATACCCTCGTCAAAAAAGATTCTACTTCAAGCCTTGTGATTCAACCCAAAAAGATCGAGCCAAAGCAAAATATCAAAATAGAAAATAAGCCTAAGCCAAAAGAAGATCCGAAAAAGAAAAATCCTCCCAAGAAAACTACGACTTATGTTGTTCGTAAAGGAGATAATTTATCTTCCATTGCGAAAAAATTTAATACTACAGTTGCTAAAATCAAAGCAAAAAATAACTTGAAATCTGATAAATTACAGATAGGACAAAAACTGACAATTCCATAATTCAAAATTACCTTACATTTGCAACATGAATAATGAAATTAAAGTTACGATTATTGATAGGGAAGGGGTAGCACATGAATTGGTTGGGCCGACAGATATGAATATGAATATCATGGAGCTATGTAAAGCTTATGATTTACCGGTTGTTGGGGAATGTGGAGGAATGGCTTTGTGCGCAACATGTCAATGCTATTTAGAATCAGAGACTCAACTTCCTGAGCAAAGTGATGCTGAATTAGACATGTTAGATCAAGCATTTCACGTAAAATCGAATAGCCGTTTGGGTTGTCAAATACATTTGGATGATTCCATTGATGGGATTGTTTTGAGATTAGCTCCTGAATAGAACTACATTCCAGGCATTCCGCCTTTCATTCCTTTGAACTGGCTCATCATGCTTGCCATATTTCTCGGATTACTCATCATTTTCATCATCTTTTTCATATCATCAAATTGTTTGATGAGTTTGTTTACTTCCTGAATATTTGTTCCGCTTCCTTTTGCTAACCTCATTCTTCTTGAATTATTCAATATTCCAGGATTAGAACGCTCTTTTGGGGTCATACTTTGAATAATTGCCTCAACATGTTTAAAGGCGTCATCTTGAATATCGACATCTTTCATTGCTTTGCCCATTCCGGGAATCATACCCATCAGGTCTTTCATGTTACCCATCTTCTTAATTTGTTGAAGCTGAGCAAGAAAATCATTGAAATCGAATTGATCCTTCATGATTTTCTTCTGTAATTTTCTGGCTTGCTCTTCGTCGAATTGTTCTTGTGCTTTTTCAACTAGTGAGACAACATCCCCCATTCCCAAAATTCGGTCAGCCATTCGGGAAGGGTAGAATACATCAAGTGCATCCATCTTTTCGCCGGTTCCAACAAATTTTATAGGTTTATCTACAACTGATTTTATGGTTAAGGCTGCTCCACCACGCGTATCACCATCTAATTTGGTAAGAATTACTCCGTCGAAGTTAATTTTATCATTGAAGGCTTTTGCTGTATTAACAGCATCTTGTCCTGTCATTGAATCTACCACAAAAAGAGTTTCAGATGGTTGAATGGTATCTTTAATTCGAGCGATTTCATCCATCATTTGCTCGTCAATCGCCAATCGACCAGCTGTATCGACAAGAACTACGTTAAAAGAATTGCTGCGTGCGTATTGAATGGCATCTTGAGCAATTTTAACTGGGTTTTTTTCTTCTTTATTCGAATAGACGTCAATATTTAACTGATCTCCGAGAACATGCAATTGATCAATAGCAGCAGGTCTGTAAACGTCACATGCAACTAATAATACATTTTTCCCTTTTTTATTTTTTAAATAATTCCCAAGTTTTCCAGTAAATGTAGTTTTACCGGAGCCTTGAAGACCTGACATTAAAACAATCGCAGGATTTCCTTTAAGGTTTATCTCGCTCTCATTTCCGCCCATAAGCTCTACCAACTCTTCATGACAAATTTTCACCATGAGCTGACCAGGAGAAACGGCCGTCAATACATTTCTTCCAAGTGCTTTTTCTTTAACAGTATTCGTGAAATTTTTTGCTGTCGTGAAATTAACGTCAGCATCAAGTAAGGCGCGGCGAACTTCTTTTAACGTCTCAGCAACGTTAATTTCAGTAATTTGCCCTTGTCCTTTCAGGACTTTAAACGCTCTTTCAAATTTCTCGGTAAGATTTTCAAACATGGATTGGAATTTTGGAGTACAAAGGTACGTAAATTACTTTTTTATTAGGTCGACTGCGGTTTACTTTGATTCAATTTTGAGTGTTTGGCACTATATCCAAAATAAATGACAAGTCCAATCAGTAACCAAGCTGTAAAATAGACCCAATTCATTAAGTCTAGTTGGCTCATCATGTATAGACAGGAAATTAATCCTAAAATCGGAATAAGTGATAAGTTATTTAAAAAGGCCAAGACAGCCAAAGTTAAAGTAATAAGAATAAAAATCCAAAATGGAATTTTTTCAGCAAATAGTTCAAAACCTGAAATATACTTTTCATTTTCAGTAAACTTTGCATAATCCATTTTTTGAATTAATACCTTTTCTGGAACGTTACTCAGGTACCTTTCTAAATCACTTTCTTTTTTCATGAAATTAATTGAGTCTGTTGCTATCACTTCTTTTTTTAATTCATCTAATTGCTTAACAGAAAGTGATGAAAGGAACTCATTGTGATTAATTAATCGCTTTTCATTTGCGATATAACTAATTGCATCCTTTTTGGCAAAACTAAAAATACATACTGTTGTCACAATAAGCATAATTGGGAATATGAATTTGGCATTTATATATGGGGTTTTAAATTTTCCTCGAATAATATCTTTTTTATTTTGAAGCATTAATACTCCGCCACAAACAAGAACAAAAGCGAACAAGGTGCCTATACTACAAAGATCGGTGACAATGGTCAAATTCATAAATAAGGCCGGGACCGCCACTACAAATCCCACTACGATCGTTGAAAACGAAGGGGTTTTGTATTTGGGATGAATTTTCGCAAATCTCTTGGGTAAAAGTCCGTCTCGACTCATACTCATCCAAATTCTTGGTTGTCCCATTTGAAAAACGAGAAGAACTGACGCCATCGCAACAACAGCACTTACTGCGATTATTCCGGATAACCATTTTAGATTTAATTTTTCAAAAACAAAGGCAAGTGGATCCCCAACGTCAAGGTCTTTGTAATTAACCATACCCGTTAGTATAAGAGCAATAAGTATATATAAAACCGTACAAATCACGATAGCCCACATCATTCCTCTTGGTAAATCTCTTTGTGGGTTTTCACATTCTTCAGCGGTAGTTGAAATAGCATCAAATCCAATGTAGGCAAAAAACACAGCCGAAACTCCCTTTAATATTCCACCAACACCGTTGGGTGTAAAAGGATTCCAATTGGCTGTATCTACATAGAAAATACCAACAGCAATTACAAGTAGAATAATTGCGAGCTTAACAATTACCATGGCATTGGAAGCATTGCGACTTTCTTTCATTCCCCTGTAAACAAGCCAAGTAATCAATATAATGATAAAAAGAGCAGGTAAATCAGCGATAAGATGTAGTGGACCTAAAGTTGGTGAAGTTGTCCAGGCATTGTAAGCAGCTTGAATTGATTGATCAATATCAGCAAATTTTTTACCTGAATTCATGAGTGTTGTTGCTTCGTCAAATCCTTTACTAGCAGTCAAGTAATCCATTTGTATCCACTGGGGGATTTTGAGTCCGCCACTTTCTAGCAAACTAGTAAAATAATCACTCCAAGAAATTGCTACTGTTATATTACCAATTGCATATTCCATAATAAGTGCCCATCCAATAATCCAGGCTATTATTTCTCCAAAGGCCACATAAGAATAGGTATATGCACTTCCTGAAACAGGAACCATTGATGCAAATTCAGCATAGGCAAAAGCGGCAAATCCACAGGCTATTGCAGTGAAAATGAATAAGAAAATCACCCCTGGTCCTCCATCGGCACTTGCCTTTCCAATCGTACTGAAAATTCCTGCTCCAATGATTGCAGCAATTCCAAATGCGGCAAGATCTCTTGTTTTTAGATGTTTACCTAAAGAATCATGGCTATCACTTTTACCTTCAGCAATTTGTTTATGAATATCCTGCAAACTTTTTTTTCTGAAATAACTCATTCTTGGAGATTTTGTCATAAAAATAGTTATTTATACCAATCAAACATCGATCATTTATTCCTATCGATAACATTTTTCGATAGTTCACGTATATTTGCATTCATTAAAGATCTTGGAAAAATCAAAATTTGTATACGATAAGTGGATTGACATTATTTTATGGGTAACCATTATTATAATTCCGATTGCCATTTTACCCATTGATGTCAGTGATATCTTTGATTCGATTAAAGGTCCGTTACTTGTTTTGTCTGGGTTGACTCTTTCAATTTTATTGGTCTTGAGAGGTAATTGGGATAATTCATGGATTGTTCGATTGTTATTTATCTATTTAGGATTAATATTATTGTCTTCCATTTTTGCATTTGATCCTCTTTTGGCTATTCTAGGAGCAACACCGAGTGGAGGAGGTCGTTTTGAAGGATTTGTCACCTTTCTCATTTACGGGATTTTATTTTATTCGGCCAAGAATTATTTAATTATCACGCAACGAAAATTAATTATTAGTTTTTCATTTTTGTCCTTAGTTGCTGTTTATTCGATTTTTCAATATTATGAATTGGATCCTTTGGTGATCTACAAAAAATTTAGACCATTACCGTTTTCAACAATAGGTAATCAAAATTTTCTAGCTTCTTTAATGGTCATGTTATCTGCGTTAAATCTTGGGTTGTTTATGTATTTCAGAAAATGGTATTATGGGGCATTCATGTTGCTCTTTTTTGCTTCATTATTGATTTCTCAAACCCGTGGTTGCTGGATAGCTTTTGGAGCTTTATTAAGCTGTATTTTTATTTATCTGCTTTTATTTTCAAGAAAAGATATCATTTACTACTTCGCGTCCTTGACAATGTTTTTTATAGTTGCATGGTTTTTAAACCTTTCAAATCACGATAAATTATTAAACCGTTCAAGCACAATAAAGAGAGAAATAACCACGAAAAGTGAATACGCCGGATCAGGTAGAATGAAAATATACGAAATCACTCTTGATGTTATTAAAGATCATCCTTTTTTAGGTTCAGGCCCTGAAAATTTGAAAAAAGCTATCGTCACAGAACAGAAAAAAGAGTTTGATAAATACCACAAGGTTAAAAATAATTTTATCGATAAAGCTCACAATGAATACATGCACATTGCCGCTGTATCTGGAATTCCTGCTTTATTTGCCTATCTGTTTTTATTATTTCTAATATTTTTTTCAAATTTCAAAAAAAGATATGAAAAGCTTAATCTAGATGTAATTTTCGGATTTGTCATTTTAGGTTACCTAACGCAAGCCTTGTTTAATATAAGCGTTATTGCCGTAGCACCTGTATTCTGGGTGTTTTTGGGGTATTTAGCTCAAAAGACTAAGGGAGTTTACTGATAATTCTTTTGTACTCAGAGGCATAAGTTTCAGTTCCCGTGCACCCGTTATCTATTTTTGCTTGATTGAACTTTTCTACTCGATTTCCTGGATCAGGATGTGTACTTAAAAAGACTGGTGGATTTTTAGTATTCCCATCTTTCATTAGTTTTTCAAAGAAACCTGCACCACCTGCGGCATTATATTTAGTTGGACAAAGATAATTTACAGATTTGGCATCCGCCTCTTTTTCATGTGACCTAGAAAAAGTTAATCCGATTAATCCTGATGTAATTTGCTTCACACTTTTAGAGTCTCCTGCAATAATTTCCAATAGTACTTGAATTCCAAACATTTCTGTCATTTGGCGTGTCGAGTGTCTCAAGTCGGCGTGTGCAATTTCATGTCCCATTACACCAGCTAATTGATCTTCGGAGTCCAGAAATTTTAATATTCCGGTGAAAATGTAAATATATCCACCTGGCGTACAGAATGCATTAAGTGTTGAATCATCCTCAATGATTTTAACTTTCCATTCGAAATCATTTTTATGCTTAACATTTCCTGAGTTTAAAATCTCATTTCTAATTTTATTCACGTATTGATAAACTTCTTTGTATTTTGTGCTATCTAAAATTTTAAATTTAGGATCAGCCTCAATTTCTTGTGAAACTTTTAGTCCAAAATCTTTATCGTCTTTAACAGAAAATAAGTTAATGTTTACACCAGAACTGCAGCTAGTCAACGCTAAAAAGAAAAGAATAAAATAATTCAATTTCATAGATCAATATCATTGAAAAGTAGTGAGGTTTTCACCATCATAACTTGCAAAAACAACTTTTGGATGAGATTCCTGAACAAACATATTTCCGTTTTTGTCAATAGCAATTGCACCTGCAAATCCGTCAAATTCTGCCAATTCTTCGAATGTTTTCTGAAAAGCATTTTGAAGTGTCTTTCCGTCTGTTACTCTAGTGACAATTTTAATCGCAACACCAGCACTTACAATGTCTTCACCAACTCCAGTGCAACTTACACCGCAGAAATCATTTGCATAATTTCCCGCAACGGTTGCAGAGTCGGAAACTCTTCCCGGTAATTCAAATCCTTTTCCTCCTGTTGATGTGGCAGCTGCTAGGTTCCCCTTAGAGTCTAACGCTACACAGCCAACCGTACTAGTTCTAGATGCCTTCAATTTTTGTTCGTAATCAAATCTCCTTTCCTCAGTTTCTGTTGAAAAGTATGGAGTATTAAGTTTTTCAGCATAAAGGTTCGCACCCTCTCCGCCTAATACTCGATCCTCCTCTTTCATTAATTCTTCAGCCAGTAAAATTGGATTTTGAATATTTTGAACGTTGATCACACCACTGAATTTTTTTGAACTCCCATTCATGATTGATGCACTCATTCTAATTTTACCATCACTTTGAATTTGCGAACCGATACCGGCATTGAATAGTGGATCATTTTCGAGTTGTTCTATAGCATGAACAACCGTTTTCTCTGCACTA
>JBIIHD010000039.1:0-7872 GCA_044236095.1 Crocinitomicaceae bacterium
TTTTATGCAACAATTTTTTCTGCATTTTTTGCATCTGCACAGCAAATTCCACAGTATAGTCAATTTCATAGAAATCAGTTTATGGCTAACCCTGCCGCTGCTGGAATTTATGATTTTGTAGATGTAACTCTTGCTGGAAGATGGCAATGGTTGGGTGTGGATGATGCACCCAGGACCTCATATCTTGCATTTTCTGTACCATTGAGTTTTAAACCAAAATATTATAACCCTGGTATCAGAACGAGTTCAGGCCCAATTGAAAACCCCAAAATAAATACAGGTAAATTAAAACATATTGTTGGTGGTCAAGTAATAGCAGATCAATACGGTGCATTTCGAAAATTATCGTTTCTAGGAACCTATGCTCTACATATCCCGATGAATCAGAATTATAACCTTTCATTTGGGGTAAAAGCGGGATTATCTAATAATGCATTTTTAGCAGACAAAGCGCAGGTTTTAAATTTAGTAGATCCCACGCTTACATATACAGATAATACCTACACAAATTTTATTGCCAATCAATCGAATAAATATATTTTGGATTTGAGTGCGGGTATTTATTTTTATGGTAAAGGTTTTTATATAGGTATATCAACTCATCAATTGACTAAAGATTTTGTTGAGTTCGGACAAGGAACTGCGAATTTTAATCCACAAATGCATTATAATTTGATGACAGGTTATAAATTCAAGCTAAATGAGAGCTTTACTTTAACTCCAAATTTAATGGTTAAATATATGGCTCCTGCTCCACTTTCAGTTGATTTTATCGCTCAAACTGAATACAAAGAATGGTTATGGTTTGGACTTGGGTATAGACACACAGATGCGGTATTAGGAATGTTTGGTTTGAATATTAGTAACAGATTCAAATTAGGTTATTCATTTGATTTTTCGATTTCGAAATTTAAGAACTATAGTTCAGGGGGGCATGAATTAGTGTTGGGATTAATGTTAGGAAGATAGTATGAAAAATAAACATAAAATAGTTACTGTAACATTACTTTTGATTTACCATTCGATCGCGAATGCACAGTTCTCATCAATAACAAATCCAGAAAAATTAGGAGGAACAGTTAACACAGAATCAGAGGAAAGCATGCCGATTTTTGACAAGGAAAGTTCAACATTATTTTTTGTGCGATCATTAGATCCAAATTCTATAGGCGGTAAAAACGATCAAGATATTTGGAAAAGTCAAAAAGAGGAAGATTTTTCCTATTCAAAAGCGGAAGGAGTTAAAGAACTTAATAATAAATATAATAATGCTATAGTTGGTATAAATAGCAAAGGAGATAGAGTATACCTTCTTAACTCTTATGAAGGAAAAAAAGATTTAAAGAAAGGAATTTCTATTAGTGAATACAAAGGAAAAAAGTGGGGTAAGCCAATGGAAATTCGGATTCCGAAATTGGATATTGAAGGAAACTTTTTTGGATTCCATATCAATGAAGCAGAGGATGTAATTATAATATCTTATTTGGGGCCGAATTCTCAAGGAGAGGAAGATTTGTATGTTTCGTTGAAAGATGCAAATGGCAAGTGGAGTGGACCACAACATATGGGATCAAACTTAAATTCTAGTGGATTTGAAATTTCACCTTTTCTTTCGAAAAATGATGACACTCTGTTTTTTTCGAGTAATGGCTTTGGAGGTCAAGGAGATGCGGATATTTTTTATGCTGTTCGTAAAGGTGATTCTTGGACAGAATGGAGTGATCCCGTTAATTTGGGAGCAAAAATAAACTCACCAAAATTTGACGCTTATTTTACCTATTCAGGAAAGAATTTTTATTGGTCGAGTAATCGTGAAGATGATTTAGCTGATATTTTCTATGCAACAATTATTCCTCAACTTTTTGCTGACATTACTTCAACGGATGTTACCCTTTATAAGGGTTCAGATGGAACGGTGGATTTGACGCCACGTGGAGGTATTCCACCTTACTCATTTAAATGGGATTCTGGACAAGCGTCAGAGGATCTTATTTCTGTCCCAAAAGGAATCTATTCAGTCGTTGTTAAAGATTCTTATGGGCAACAAGTTACTGTCTCAGCTCCTGTTAATGAGCCTAAACCTTTGGTTGAGTTGACAGATGCAATTATTTATTTTGATCGAAATTCGAGTTATTTAAATCCTCAGAATAGAACTGATTTAGACGATTTTGCTGAGATGATTTTAAATGCAGATCCTTCCATTCGTTTTGAGGTTGTATCACATTGTGATAAGCGAAGTTCGGAGGAATATAACCTATGGTTGGGAGAGCGTAGAATGAATCGAACTATTGATTATTTGGTGTCAAAGGGTGTTGATCGTTCTCGAATTACGTGTGATTTTAAAGGAGAATCACAGCCGGATATTAAATGTGAAAGTTGTTCAGAAACTCAATTTACTCTCAATAGAAGAACCGTTATAAAAGTAATTAGACCTTAATTTATTGTCGAAAAGGCTGTAACTTTGTCGCATGTCTTTTGATCATGTTCCTCTCTCTGAAAGAATGCGTCCAAAATCTTTGGATGAATATATTGGTCAAGAACATTTGATTGGGGCAAATGGTCCAATTCGTAGAGCTTTAGATGCCGGAATTCTACCTTCCATTATTCTGTGGGGTCCTCCCGGAGTCGGAAAAACTACTTTAGCTAATTTACTCGCCGATCAACTAAAACGTCCATTTTACAGTTTGTCAGCTATTTCCTCAGGAGTAAAAGACGTGAGAGATATTATTTCTAAAGCATCGGGAAATCAAGGTTTATTTCAATCAAAACAACCAATTGTATTTATAGATGAAATTCATCGTTTCTCTAAGTCGCAACAAGACTCAGTTTTGGGTGCGGTTGAAAAAGGTATTATTACATTGATTGGTGCAACAACTGAAAATCCTTCATTTGAAGTTATTTCTGCCTTGCTATCAAGATGTCAAGTTTATACCCTTAGAGAACATACCAAAGATGATTTGCAAAGAATCATTCAACATGCCATATCCGCTGATGTTATATTGCAAACCAAAAAGATAGTTCTCAAAGAAACTGATGCTTTATTAGCAATTTCAGGTGGTGATGCTCGAAAATTATTGAATTTACTTGAATTGGTTATTGGTTCAGTGAATCAAAACACAGAAATAGAAATTACAGATGAACTAACAAAATCCATTGCAACAGAATCATTTTCACGCTATGATAAAGATGGTGAGCAACATTATGATATTATTTCTGCTTTTATCAAATCAATTCGTGGAAGTGATCCAAATGCAGCGGTTTATTGGCTTGCGAGAATGGTGGAAGGTGGTGAAGATCCAAAATTTATTGCAAGAAGGCTCTTGATTCTAGCCTCTGAAGATATTGGTTTAGCAAACCCGAATGCACTTTTGTTGGCAACCAGTTGTTTTCAGGCTGTTGAAATGATTGGCTGGCCGGAATCACGAATCATTTTGTCTCAATGTACCATATATTTGGCAAGTTCACCAAAAGGAAATGCCTCCTACAAGGCAATAAATGAAGCACAGGAAGTCGTCAGGCAAACAGGAAACTTGTCCATCCCGCTTCATTTGAGAAATGCACCCACAAAATTGATGAAGGAACTCGGTTATGGAACAAACTACCTATACTCACATGATTATCCTGGAAATTTTGTTCATCAAGAATTTATGCCGGATGAATTGAAAAATCAATCTTTTTTTCAGGCTGGAAGTAGTTCCAAGGAAAAAGAAGTTGAACAGTTTATAAATACCCGATGGTCAGATAAATACAAAAAACAATGAATCGAATAGGTTTTGGGATTCTAATACTTATTTCATACTTGCCGTTGTGGTTTTTATACCGAATAAGTGATGTTTTTTACCTTATATTAATTTCGATAATCCCTTATCGTAAAAAAGTAATTGAACGTAATTTAAGTAATTCCTTTCCTAATTTGTCTCCTGCTGAAATTAGCACATTAAGAAATAAATTCTATCGTCATTTTGCTGATTTAGTTGTTGAAGGAGTAAAAAATTTAACTATTTCCAAAGATGAATTAGCCAAACGATTTGTTCTTAAAAATCCTGATTTAATTCAGAAATTCACAAAGCAAAACAAATCTGTCATGCTTATTTCTGGTCATTATGGTAACTGGGAGTGGATGATAACAAGCCTTGCAACGTGGTTTGAATGTAAAACTGTTGGAATTGGTATGCCATTAACAAACTCGTTTTGGGATCAAGCACTCAACAAAAGACGTTCAAGATTCGGGCTCAAAGTAGCTCATTCAGGAAATTACAAAACTGCCATAAATTCAAAAGAATCAAATGTGATTTTAGTGTTATCCGATCAATCGCCATCTAATTCTGAAAATGCATATTGGATGCAATTTTTAAATCAGTCAACAGGGGTCTTATTTGGAGCTGAATTCATGGCAAATGATCAAAAATTTGTTCCTATTTATTTTGAAATTAAGAAAATTAAAAGAGGCTTTTACGAGGTAGAATTAATTCCATTTGTAGGCGAAATTAATCTAGTAAAGTATGGGGCTATTACCGAATGGCATACTCATTTGCTTGAAGAGACAATACGAAATCAACCTGAGTTTTGGTTATGGTCTCACAAACGTTGGAAGCGCGAAGTTCCATCCAGTTTAAACGAGTTGAAGAAGAACCAAGAGGAAAGATTCAACAGACGATTTAGAAAGAACGAGATTTAAAAGCCATTATATTTTTTTGTAACTTCATCCCAAAATAAAGAAATGAGGCATTTATTAGGACTATTGATTTTTTTAATTGGTTCCAGTATTTCCATTGCCCAATCTCTCCAAAGCGATGCTAAGCCTAAAGTCCCTCAATCAAAAGCGGCAGGTTGCGCTCCTCCAACAACTACAACTTACCTTGAATTAAATAATGTTCGGGCAATGGTGCATACAGCAGGAAATCTGTGGCAAGTACCAAATCAAAATTTTTCGCAATACGAAGTTCCTAAAAATTCAGGAATCATGGCTTTATTTACCGCTGCACTTTGGCTTGGTGGTACAGATGTGAATAATCAATTAAAATTGGCTGCACTTCGATATAGAAACGGTCAGGATTATTGGACTGGACCGCTTACCAAAGTTACGGCTGAAACAACCTATGAAAATTGTAGTCAATACGACAAGCACTTTGTAACTACCCAGGATATGATTCGCGAATTTAATGCTTGGTTTGAGGCGGGAATTGCTGATCAGCAAAATGCAACGAATACGCAAAGTGAACTCTTTCCAAATTATAAGGTTCCCGAAATCATTAAAGAATGGCCTGCGCATGGTGATATTTCTCAAGGACAAGATTATTATTTAGCACCCTTTTATGATTTCAATGGTGATGGTCATTACAATTGGCAGGACGGAGATTTTCCTTGGTATGATATCAAAAAAGACAAGGAATGTAGTGTTGATAGATCCGTTTCTTTGTATGGAGACATGAATTACTGGTGGGTAATGAATGATAAAGGAAATATTCATACCGAAACAGGAGCAGATCCAATTGGAATGGAAATTAGAGCTCAGGCATTTGCATTTGCTTCTAATGATGAGGTGAATAACATGACTTTTTATAATTATGAATTGATAAATCGAGGAACCCAAACTTTGTATAATACTTATTTCGGGTTTTTTACCGATGGAGCTTTAGGTGATCCTTTTGATGATTACGTGGGTTGTGATGTAAATAGAGGTTTGGGATATTATTACAATGGAGATAATTATGATGGAGATAATTCTGGATTTAAAGGATATGGAAGTTCTCCGCCGGCTGTTGGTGTAGATTTTTTTGAAGGACCTTATCAAGATGATGATGGGATAGATAACGCTTTTGGTATTGGGACAAACGAGGCATTAAATGGAATTGGATATGGAGATGGAATTGTAGATAATGAGCGTTTCGGTATGCGAAGATTTCTATATTATTCAAATACAACAAATGGCGCAAATCCAAATCAAACAGATCCCATAAATGCTTCGGATTACTACAATTATTTACGTGGATTTTGGAAAGATGGGTCGAAATTCGTTTATGGCGGAAGTGGGCACATTTCAGATCCAGATGCCAATCCTCTAATGCCCTGTGATTTTATGTTTCCGGGTACTACAGATCCACTTGGATGGGGAACGGGTGGCGTGCCTCAGCCAAACTGGACAGAACAAACAGCTAACAATACCCCTAATGATCGTCGCTTTGTAGAATCGGCAGGTCCATTTATTTTGAAACCGGGAGCTGTAAATAATATTACGGTTGGTGTCGTTTGGGCACGTTCTTCAGGTGGGGATCCATTTGAATCTGTTGAAACCTTAAGAAGAGCCGATGATAAAGCACAAGCTTTATTCGAAAATTGTTTCAAAGTAATGGATGCGCCTCATGCGCCGGATCTTGAGATTCAAGAAATGAATGAGGAATTGATAATAATGCTTTCCAATGCTCCTAATTCGAATAACTACCAAGAAAAATACGAGGAATTAGATCCTTTTATCGTGGCAGCCGATCCAAATGCCGATAAGAAATTTCGTTTTCAAGGGTATCAAATCTTTCAGTTAAAAACCAATCAAGTTTCAGTTTCTGATCTTAGAAATCCTGAAAAAGCTCGTTTGGTAGCACAATGTGATATTAAAGATGACGTAAAAAGTATAGTCAACTTTGAGTTTGATGATGAGTTGGGTTTTAGTGTGCCTGTTCAAGTAGTGGAAGCTGAAAACAAAGGAATTAAACATAGTTTTCGAGTCGATAAAGATCTTTTTGCCCAAGGGCAGCCCAAATTGGTTAATTTCAAACGATATTATTACATGGCAATAGCCTATGCTTACAACAATTACAAAACATTCATACCAGATGATCCAATAAGTCTTGATGGTCAGAAAAAACCTTATTTGGCAAGTCGAAAAGCAGCAGTTGGTGAAGTAAAAGTGATTGATGCTATTCCTCATAATCCAATTCCTGAAGCTGGAGGAACTGAATATTTGATGGAATATGGTTTTACTCCTCAAATCACGCGATTGGATGGTTATGGAAATGGAAATCGTTCGTTGGAATTTACATCCAGTACATTAAATCAAATTTTGACGGATGGTTATGTAGAGAATCCGACTTATGATTATGGCAAAGGTCCAATAAATATAAAAGTGGTCGATCCTTTGAATTTGGCACCGGGTTATTTTGAGTGTAAGTTTAGAGATTATACTGCACCAACCACGGGGAATTGTGCAGATACTGCAAGCTGGGTAATTTATCAATATGATAAGAAAGGTGGGACGATCATGGACTCAGTTTCATCAGAGCAAACCATTGAATTAGATAACGAGCAGATTATTCCTCAATGGGGTATTTCGGTACAGATTAATCAGACCAAATATTATTTTCCTGATGGGACAGGAAATCTTGCAGCAAAGACAACGGATATGATTGAGTCATCGATTGAATTTGCAGACTCATCAAAAAGATGGTTAACAGGAGTTCCTGATAATGATGCCTATTTTCCTACCAATTGGATAAGATCAGGAGATTATTTTGCGCACACCGATACTGAGGACGACTTATATAATTGTGTTCCTAATGGACCTACTTATTTGGATCCATGTAATTATGAGGATCAATTAGGAGCGGATCCAGATCAAAAATACGAAGTTGTGTTAGATGGTACTTTTGCTCCTCATCGTTTGGTGGGTTACGAAGCTGACTATATGCCATTGGCTTATTTCGGAACATTCAATGGTTCTAGTAAGACTAATGCTTCCATCAGTTTCTCACCGAGTGTGAATATTGTATTGACTATCGACAAATCAAAATGGACGCGATGTCCTGTAATAGAATTGGGTCGAAATACGGCCTTGAATGTCGGGGGAGCGGCATCAGGAGGAATGCGAAAAAGCCAAAG
>JBIIHD010000040.1:0-7528 GCA_044236095.1 Crocinitomicaceae bacterium
CGTACTTGCTGCTGAATATGGAAAAACTAACCCCCTACCAGCATTTCCAAAAATTTTCTGGAAAGAATTTCTAATTGTTCCTGCACCTTGGTCAAATTGCAAATGTGAGTCACCAATATGAAGTATTCGAATTTTTTGCTTGTCAACGTTTTTTAGTTTTTCAAAAAAAGGTTTAATTACGGAAATATCGAAATATTCAAGCTCATTGGTTTTATAATCGATAAAGACATGATTGTTTGAATAAGAAACCTTTGACACAATGGTTGACGAATCCATTTTTAAATTCTGACTATAAAATGTGACAGTCAAGAATAGAAATACCATTGAAAAGATGAACTTCATTCAGTAAGTTTGAAAGCTCAATTTACAAAAAAATCGCCGAAAGATGATTCTAACGGCGATTTATTATGTTTCTTTAAGAAATATTATTTTGTGACGTCTTTCGATTTAGACTTTGAAATCACAATTTCTAAATCGTCACCAGCTTTGTTCAAATCCATTTGAATAGAATCTCCTTCATGTAAATTTGATTTAATAATCTCCTCTGCAAGCGGATCTTCAATATGTTTTTGCAAAGCTCGTTTTAATGGTCTTGCACCGAATTTCTCATCGTATCCTTTATCTACAATAAAGTCTTTCGCTTTATCAGACAATTTTAAAGTATAACCCAATGTTTCTATTCGCTTGAATAATTTCTCTAGTTCTAAATCAATAATTTTATGAATTTCTTCACGTCCGAGAGATTTAAACATGATAATATCATCAACACGATTTAAAAATTCTGGTGAAAATGCTTTTCTCAAGGCATTTTGGATAACCGCTTTGGCATTTTCATCTTTTGATTCACTTTGAGATTTGGTTCCAAATCCCACCCCGGTTCCGAAATCTGCCAATTGTCGTGCACCGATATTAGATGTCATAATTAAAATGACATTTTTAAAATCAATCTTTCTTCCTAAACCATCGGTCATGTGACCGTCATCCAAGGCTTGCAATAATAAGTTAAATACATCAGGATGGGCTTTCTCAATTTCATCCAAAAGTACAATTGAGTAAGGCTTTCTTCTAACTTTCTCTGTCAATTGCCCACCTTCCTCGTAACCTACGTATCCCGGAGGAGCACCAACTAATCTGGAGATTGAAAATTTCTCCATGTATTCTGACATGTCTATTCGAATTAATGCATCTTCAGAATCAAATAAATACTTTGCTAAAACTTTTGCTAACTGAGTTTTTCCAACACCTGTTGGTCCCAAGAAAAAGAATGAACCTATCGGCTTATTCGGATCTTTTAATCCAGCACGATTACGTTGTATTGCTTTTACAACCTTCGCTACTGCTTCGTCCTGACCAATTACCTTACCTCTCAACTCCTCTCCCATTTTTGCTAAACGACCTGTTTCTTTTTCAGAAACTTTTGTAACAGGAATTCCACACATCATGGAAACAACTTCGGCAACATGATCTTCGGTAACGGTTACACGATTCGTTTTAGATTCCTCCTCCCATTTCTTCTTAGCCGATTCTAATTCTTCTTGTAATCTTCTTTCATCATCACGCAATTCAGCAGCTTTTTCGTACTGTTGAGATTTTATCACTTCATTTTTCTGGATTTTCAAATCTTCAATCTGAGCTTCCACATCCAAAATTTCTTTCGGAACATTAATATTCGTTAGATGAACTCGTGAACCAACTTCATCTAAAGCATCTATGGCTTTATCCGGTAAATGACGGTCAGTAATATATCGTTCAGTTAATTTCACACATGCAGCAATTGCTTGATCGGTGTATGTAACGGAATGATGATCCTCATATCTTTCTTTGATATTATTCAAAATTTGGATCGTTTCATCGATGGTTGTTGGTTCAACTAATACTTTCTGAAAACGTCGTTCTAAAGCTCCATCTTTTTCAATGTATTGTCTGTATTCATCCAAGGTAGTCGCACCAATTGCTTGCATTTCACCGCGCGCCAAAGCAGGTTTGAACATATTAGAAGCATCCAATGAACCACTGGCGCCACCTGCTCCAATAATAGTATGAATCTCATCTATAAACAAAATGATATCTGGATTTTTCTCAATTTCCGCCATTACCGCTTTCATTCTTTCTTCAAACTGGCCACGGTATTTTGTTCCGGCGACCAAAGAGGCAAGATCTAAAGATATGATACGTTTATTAAATAAAACACGTGAAACTTTACGTTGCACAATTCTTAACGCCAATCCTTCAGCAATAGCACTTTTACCTACGCCCGGCTCACCAATTAATATCGGATTATTCTTTTTTCTACGGGATAAAATTTGACTAACACGCTCAATTTCTTTTTCTCGCCCAACAATTGGATCTAGCTTTCCAATTTCAGCCATTTTGGTTAAATCACGACCAAAATTATCTAATACCGGAGTTTTAGATTTTGGATCAGCAGACTTACGTTGTGATGAAAAAGAATCTCCTTCTTCCTCTTGACCTCCACCTCCTGGAAATTCTGATCTAGGCTCCATAAAATCCTCTCTAATTGCTTCGTATTCATCCTTTACATTGTCATAAATCAGACCGTATTTGTTTAAAATAGAACAAGCAACACTATTTTCATCTCTCAAAATACTTAATAATAAATGCTCAGTTCCAATTAAAGCACTTTTAGATTGCTTGGCTTCGAGATAAGTCATTTTAATAATACGTTCAGCTTGCTTAACAAGTGGAATATTAGTAGTATTCAATGGGTAATCAACGGATGTTTTAGCCAGAATATCTTCTAATTCCTTTCTAATTAAAACCATGTCTAATTGAAATTCTTTAAAAATTCGAATAGCCGTACCATCACTAAGACGAGTCAAGCCTATTAATATGTGTTCAACCGTAATACTATCGTTTTTCAATCGTACTGCCTCCTCTTTACTCATGGCAATAACATCTTTCACTCTATTTGAAAATTTTGCTTCCATAAATTGTATTTAAATGCTCCGTTTGGAGTTTTTACAAATATACAAGTTAATTTAATCCAAAACTCCTATTTTATTCACATTTTAATACTAAATTTTGTTAGTAAAAAGAATGTCTTCAACAGCCAGAGGAATCAATATTCATTAAATTTGTTTCTTGCAAATTTTAGCACCTAAATTATACAATAAAAAGATATGGCAGACGGAGAAAAAATAATTCAAATTAACATTGAAGACGAGATGAAATCAGCGTACATCGATTATTCGATGTCCGTAATTGTTTCGAGAGCATTACCCGATGTGAGAGATGGTTTCAAACCAGTTCACAGAAGGGTTCTTTACGGAATGCAGGATTTAGGCGTTTTTTCCAATCGACCTTATAAAAAATCAGCAAGAATTGTTGGAGAAGTTTTAGGAAAGTATCACCCACATGGGGACAGCTCTGTATATGACACGATGGTTCGTATGGCTCAAGAATGGTCCTTGCGTTATCCACTGGTGGATGGACAAGGTAACTTTGGGTCTGTGGATGGTGATAGTCCTGCCGCAATGCGTTACACTGAAGCAAGATTGAGAAAAATTGCCGAAGAAATGCTCGAAGACTTAGACAAAGAAACGGTTGATTTCACACCAAACTTTGATGATAGCTTGACTGAACCAACAGTGATGCCTACCAAAATACCTAATTTATTGGTAAATGGTGCTTCGGGAATTGCTGTAGGTATGGCAACCAATATGGCACCACATAATTTAACAGAGGTTGTTGATGGAATTATTGCGTATGTAGACAATAAAGATATTGAGGTTGAGGAACTTTTGCAACATGTTAAAGGCCCTGATTTTCCAACAGGCGCTACTATCTATGGGTATGATGGTGTGCGTGAGGCATTAACAACTGGACGCGGTCGAATTGTCATGCGGGCAAAGGCTGAGATTGAGGAAGTAAATGGTCGCGAGCAAATCATTGTTACAGAAATTCCTTACCAAATCAATAAAGCCGAAATGATCAAAAAAACGGCTGAATTAGTTAACGACAAAAAAATTGAAGGAATTTCTGACTTACGCGATGAATCCGATAGAAATGGAATGCGTATCGTTTATGAAATAAAACGCGATGCAATTGCTAATGTTGTATTAAATAAATTATATAAGTACACATCGCTACAAACCTCATTCTCAGTTAATAACATCTGCTTAGTTGATGGAAGGCCAAAACTATTGAATCTTCGAGATATGATTCAATATTTTGTGGATTTCAGACATGAAGTTGTTATTAGAAGGACTCAGTTTGAATTGCGAAAAGCAGAAGAAAGAGCTCATATTTTAGAAGGTTTGATAATTGCATCAGACAATATAGACGAAGTTATTGAGATTATTAAATCTTCATCCAGTCCGGATGCTGCTCGCGAAAGATTAGCAGAACGTTTTGGATTGTCGGAGATTCAGACTAGGGCTATTGTTGATATGAGACTACGTCAATTGACCGGTCTTGAGCAGGATAAATTGCGCGCTGAGTATGATGATTTGGTTAAGTTAATTGCTGACTTAAAAGATATTTTAGCTCGTGAAGAACGTAGAATGGAAATTATCAAAAACGAACTGATTGAGGTACGTTCCAAATATGGCGATGCTCGTCGTTCTGTAATTGAGTATTCAGCCAGTGAAATGCGCATGGAGGACTTAATTGCTGATGAGGAAGTGGTTATTACGATTTCTCATGCCGGGTATATCAAAAGAACCAATTTAACCGAATACAAAGTTCAAAATCGAGGAGGAATGGGATCTAAAGGTTCAGCCACTCGTGACCAAGATTTCTTAGAACATTTATTTGTAGCAACAAATCACAACTATCTTTTAATCTTTACAGAAAAAGGTAGATGTTTCTGGATGCGTGTCTATGAGATTCCGGAAGGCAATAAAACTTCGAAAGGAAGAGCAATTCAAAACTTAATCAATATTCCACAAGACGATAAAGTCAAAGCATATGTTAAGGTAAATGACCTTACGGATAAAGAATATGTTGACAACAATTTCATCGTAATGTGCTCTAAGCAGGGTGTAATCAAGAAAACTTCTTTAGAAGCATATTCACGCCCACGATCAAATGGTATTAACGCCATAACAATTCGAGACAATGACGAGTTGTTAGAGGCAAAATTAACAAATGGCTCCAATGAAATCGTTTTAGCAACAAGTTCAGGTAGAGCAATCCGATTCAACGAATCAACTGTTCGACCAATGGGAAGAAATGCTTCGGGAGTTCGAGGAGTAACTTTAACAGATGCAAAAGACGAAGTAATTGGTATGATATGCGTGGAAGATGTGTATTCAACTATTCTAGTTGTTTCTGAAAAAGGATACGGGAAACGTACTTATTTGAATGATCCTGAGGATAAAGAGCCAGTTTATCGAATTACAAACCGAGGTGGAAAAGGAGTTAAAACCTTGAATATCACCGATAAAACAGGTAGACTATTATCAATTCTAAATGTTACGGACGAAGAGGATTTGATGATAATTACCAAAAACGGTATTACAATTCGAATGCACATTGATACTATTCGTACTATGGGACGTGCAGCACAAGGAGTTCGTTTAATCAACTTGAAAAATAACACCGAAATAGCTGCCATTGCGAGAGTACCTCGTACTGAAGATGAAGACGAATCTGATGTAGAAGGAATTGAACCAAACGAGGGTGATTCAAGTGATCAAGTAAATGGCACGGAAATTGAAAATGGTGCTGACGAATAAATTTTATATTTTTGCAATCTAACTCTAACTTATGAAAAAAATTATTATCGGTGTTGGAATAATATCTTCGGCACTTTTATTAACAAATTCAGTTTCAGCCCAATCGAAAAATGTCCAAGACGCATTTGGGAAATACAAATCATTTTCACCTAAAAATGATGCTGAAAAAAACTTAAAAATTCTTGGTGAAGCTAAAACTTTTATTGACGCTGCTGCAGAAAATGCTGAAACCAAAGAAGATCCAAAAATGCACTATTATCGTGCTCAAATCTACATGGCCCTTTATGAAACATCTGCTCAGCAAGCGATGAAAACTGGGAAAATGGATCAAACGGCGTTAACAGACTACAAAAGCACTGCTGCTAAAAGTTTTATATTTTGTTTAAATGACCCAAAGAAAAAGTTCACGGATGATGTGACTGGTATGATTGACATGAAATACAACATGTTTTTTGAATTAGGAGTATCCTCATACAATGAGAAGAAATACGATCAAGCTATGATGATGTTTTTTCAAGCGTATGACGTTAAAAACATGGTTAATTTAGATGCTGGAGACGCTAAGAAAAATGCTTTAATTTCTCTACAACAAATAACAGAAAAACTAACATCAGGTGATAAACCGGATTTTAAATCTGCTATTTTCTTAGTTGAACAAGTTAGAACCCAATTTCCGGAAGATATTGATCTTTTAATTACAATGATTAATATTCATTTGAGAAATAATGACCTTGTTTCTGCAGAAAAATATATGGCTGAAGCAGTTTCTTTAGACCCAAACAACAAAGTATTGCATTATAACTTAGGTACGTCTTACATGACTCAGGGGCAAAATGAAAAAGCGGAACAATCTTTAAATAAAGCATTGGAAATTGATCCAACCTATAAAGACGCACAATACCAATTAGGTGCTCATTTGTACAACTGGGCAAATGATGTTAACAAAGAAGCAGGAGAATTAAATTCAAATGATCCAAAGGTTGCTGAACTTGAAAAGAAATCAACGGAATTACTCAATAAATCTATTGTAGTATTGGAAAAGTACATTGAGATTAATCCAACAGACAAAGATGTATTAGGTATAATTTATAAAACGTATTACAAACTTGGAAATTCAGAAAAAGGTAAAGCGTATAAAGCTCGATACGACGCTCAAAACTAATTTTCCTTTTCAATTAATATTAACTGCCTGATTTTTTCGGGCAGTTTTTTTTTGCCTAAATTTGCCAAATGCACGTGGGAATAATCGGAAATGGCTTTTGTGGCTTGATGACATGTCATCATTTAATTCAGAATTCCGACAAACCAATCTCAATTTCTATTTTTGAAAAAAAACACGAGCCTGGAAAAGGCATTGCCTATTCGCCACAATCTGAAAAAGTACTACTCAATGTTGTATCCTCAAAAATGAGTGCTTTTCCCGATCAACCAACACATTTCGTGGATTGGCTCAGTGAACACCAGCAATATCGAAGTGATAGTAAAGACCTGATTTCATCTTCTTTCGTTCCTCGAGCACGGTATGGGGAATATCTATCGAGCATTTGGAAAAACACAGTTGAAATCGCCTCCAAGAAGAATATTTCACTAAAATTAATTCAAGCTGAAGTCTACGATTTAGAATTGTCGAATCAAAAAATTTCCATTCATACACGCACTGAATGCTATGAGGTGGATAAAGTAATCTTGACAACAGGAAATCAATTACCTCGAAATCCAAAAATTAAAAATGAGGAGAGTTTTCGTTCATCCAGATATTTTCAAAACCCATGGAATTACCAAACATTTTGTGTGGATTCTTCCAAACCGATTTTTATCTTAGGGAATGG